>JBPCXC010000203.1:0-7042 GCA_051008875.1 bacterium | reverse complement strand
GTAGTATACTGTTCCGCACCAACCGAATCTACCACAGCCTTCATGTTCATTATAAAGTTTCCAATTAAATTTTCCAAATGTTTCGCGCATCGTTTTGAGGTCAGCGTCGATTTCGTTTTGTGAGTATGTGGTATCTTCAAATAATGCATTCATATTTTCAGAAACCGCATTTTCTAGACACAAAGCACTATTTTGTGAACCGCGCACCATGCGGGCATTCACTCCGCTATCTCTATCTTCGATCGAGATATCCCAGCATTGCTTAATGATGCTGGTTGCATCGATCGGATCCCAATCAGATTCATCGGCTACGCTGGGTGCGCACAATAAAAAAGTTATCGCTATGTATAATTTTCGCATTGTTCGGAATTTTTACGCTGATGAGCAAGGTTGGTGCTTAATTAAACAAATCAAGTCGACGATGAGTCAAACTCGGCAACTTGGTGCGCGCGCGTTCGACTTTGCGTAAATCAATCTCGGCGAAAATCGCACCGACGCCGTCGGCGCGCTGCGCGATCACCTCGCCCCACGGGTCGATTATAAGGCTGTGACCGTAGGTGCGCCGACCGTTGGGATGGACGCCGACTTGCGCCGGCGCGATCACGTAGCAGGCGTTCTCGATCGCGCGCGCGCGCAACAGCACTTCCCAATGCGCCGCGCCGGTCGGCAGCGCGAACGCCGACGGCACCGCGAGCACGGTCGCGCCGAGCGCCGCCAGTCGCCGATACATCTCCGGAAAGCGCAAATCATAGCAGACGCTCAAGCCGATCGCGCCGGCGGCGGTGGGCTGCACGACGCACTCGCGCCCGGGCATGGTGTAGTCCGATTCGGCGTAGCGCTCGGCGCCGGACAGCGCGGCGTCGAACAGGTGGATCTTGTCGTAGCGCGCGACGTTTTCGCCGCGCGGGTCGTGCACCAGCAGCGCGTTGAACACCCGCATCGGATCGTCGCTGCGCAGCGGCACGCTGCCGGCGATGATCCACACGTCGGCGGCGCGCGACCAATGCGCCAGCCAACGCTGGATCTCGCCGTCGCCATACACTTCGGCGCGCTCGCGCAGTTGCGCGCGGCTGCGCGGCATCAGCGCGAAGCATTCGGGCAGCGCGATCAACTTAGCACCACGCGCCGCCGCCGCCTCGACCTGCGCGGCGGCGGCGGCGAGATTGCGCGCGACCTCGTCGCCGGAGGTGGTTTGGAGGATGGCGACTTTAGTGCTCATTGTGCTCGCCGATGCGCCAGCGCGCGCGTGATCATCTGCGTCACGGCTCGACCGGCATTCACATGGGTCAATTCCATGCGCGGATGGTGCGCCTGAAACACGCGAAAGATTTCATCCGCGAACGCCTGTCCGATCGTGGCGACGTGTTTGAAGTCAAACGTCACGCTCTCGAACTTATCCAACCCGCTCAACAGCCGCTTCGCCTGCGATCTTGAAACCAGGCGACCGTCTCCATATCGTGCCAAGCGCACCGGAATGATGGTTTGGTTGAAGGCGTATTCGTCTTCCGGCGCGAAGCGGTCGAAGATGGTTTTCAATTTGCGGCGGGTGCGATTGGGCAGCTCCATAAAAACGCCGGTGCCCGATCGGACCGACTCGGTCATGCGTATCCAGTCCTCGTCCGGCTCCGGTTGGTGCGAGAAAAAAATGTCGTCGGACAATATGACGAAATGGCTGAAGGCGCGCGAGCTGAAGAAGATGCCTTCGCCGGAGTGGTTGTCGGGGTCGGTGGTGAACTTCCCCTTCGCCAGTTCCAGCGTCGCGTGGCGCTCGTCCGCCAGTCCCTCGGCGCGCCGGATTTTGTTGAAGATGCCCTCGCCGTTGTCGCGGATGTGGATGCGGGTGGTCGCCGCGGTTTTGAATACGCGAATGAACACGGCATCGCCGCCGGAATGGGAGATCGCGTTGTTCAGCATCTCGGTGAAGCCGTAGTGCCAAATGCTATCCGCGTGGCTCGACAAGCCCGGCATGAATCCGGAGATGTCCGCATCCCACACCGCGTGCTCGTCCAAGGCATTCAAGGCATAGGTTTTTTCCCAGTCCGCCAGCGGATGCAAAGTGTAGCGCCGGCTTCGGGTGGCGCCATGCGCCCGCAGCGTTTTTTGCTCGATCAGCCGCCGCAAATGCTTATGGACGGCTTGCCGGGAAATGCCGAATTGAGCGGATGTCCGCGCGGTGATGTTTTCGGGGTGTTTTCCGACGTTGTCTAGGATGTATTGGCGAATGGCTTCGCCTTTTTTGGTGGTTTCGACCATAAATCAAAGGGTTATTTGTCAACTGCGACGGCTTGGATTGTCAACCTTAATGGAGTTTATTGTCAACCTTAATGAAGTTGATTGTCAACCCCACAGTTTCGGCGCGCGGGTCAGAACTCCCGTGTGGCGTGGAACTCGGCTTGCGGCCAGCGTTCGATGCATAGTTGCAGGTTGGCGCGGTTGGGGGCGAGGTAGGTCAGCGCGTCCAGGCCGTCGAGCGCGAGGTTGGTCTCGTTCTTGCGGCGGAACTCGGCTTCGTCGGCGGCGTCGGCGAAGCGCACCCAGCGCGCGGCGGCGACGGCGACCGCTTCGAACGCGCAGGCGACGCCGTATTCGTGCGCCAGGCGATGCGCGACCACGTCGAACTGCAGCACGCCGATCGCGCCGAGGATCAAGTCGTTGCCGAGCAGCGGGCGGAACACCTGGGTCGCGCCCTCCTCGCTCAACTGCAGCAAGCCCTTGCGCAACGCCTTGGCGCGCAGCGGGTCGTCGAGGCGCGCGCGGCGGAACAACTCCGGGGCGAAACTTGGGATGCCGGTGAACTTCAGCGCCTCGCCTTCGCTGAAGGTGTCGCCGATGCGGATCGCGCCGTGGTTCGGCAGGCCGAGGATGTCGCCGGCGCAGGCTTGCGCGGTCTGCGTGCGACGGTCGGCGAGGAAGGTGCGCGCGTTGTGCGCGGCGATGGTCTTGCCGGCGCGGACGTGGCGCAGTTTCATGCCGGCGGCGAAGCGTCCCGAGGCGACGCGCAAAAACGCGATGCGGTCGTGGTGCGCCGGGTCCATGTTGGCTTGGATCTTGAACACGAAGCCGCTGAACTTGGCCTCGTCGGCGGCGACTTCGCGCGTTTGTGTTTGGTCGTCGCCGCCACCGACAGCGGCGGCGCGCGCGCGCGGCGGCGGCGCGAACTCGACGAAGTTGTCCATCAACTCGTCGGTGCCGAAGCGGTTCAGCGCCGAGCCGAAGAACACCGGCGACAACTCGCCGGCGAGATAGGCGCGCCGGTCGAAGGCGTTGCCGGCGCCGGCGAGCAGTTCGATTTCGTCGCGCAGTTGCGCCGCCGCATCGCCGAGCGCGGCGTCCGCTTCGGCGCTGTCGAGTCCAATGATGCGCGTTTCATCGCGCCCGCCATCACCACCGCGGCCGCCGCCACTGCGCGTGAACAAGCGGATGACGTCGTCGTACAAGCGATACACGCCGAGCAGCGAGCGCCCGGCGCCGATCGGCCAGGTCATCGGCGCGCAGCGGATGCGCAGCACGCGCTCGATCTCGTCGATCACATCCATCGGCTCGCGACCGTCGCGGTCCATCTTGTTGACGAAGGTCATCACCGGCGTGTCGCGCAGTCGGCAAACTTCCATCAGTTTGCGCGTGCGCTGCTCGACGCCCTTGGCGATGTCGATCACCATCAACGCCGAATCGACCGCGCTCAAGGTGCGGTAGGTGTCCTCGGAGAAGTCGGCGTGGCCCGGCGTGTCGAGCAGGTTGACCACGCGTCCGTTGTAGCGGAACTGCATCACCGACGAAGTCACCGAGATGCCGCGCTGCTTCTCCAGCGCCATCCAATCCGAAGTCGCGTGGCGCGCGCTCTTGCGCGCCTTGACCGTGCCGGCGAGCTGGATCGCGCCGCCTTGCTGCAGCAACTGCTCGGTCAAGGTGGTCTTGCCGGCGTCGGGGTGCGAGATGATGGCGAAGGTGCGACGAAGTCGAATCTCGTCGCGAAGCGCGCGCGAAGATGTTGGCGGCAAATGGCGGCGGGCGAGTGCCCGGGATGATGGCGGTGGCGGACGGCGCGATTATACGGCGAAAGCGACTCGGATGGACGACGGCGATGGCGTGCGTGGTGATGGACGACGGCGAAGGTGTGCGTGATGTGGACGACGGTGAAGGTGAAAACGAACGGCGGTGGGCGTGAATGTGAACGGCGGTGGGCGTGAATGTGAACGGTGGTGAGCGTGAATGTGAACGGCGACGCGCGTGAAGGCAAACGACGGCGCGCGTGATGTGAACGGCGGCGAGCGATTTTGCGCCCGTAGGGCGCGCGCCCTCGCGGGTTCTCGCGCCCTCGCGGGTTCTATGCGTGCGCGGCGAATCACGCCAACGCGATCGCGCTGATTTGGCGGCCGGGGTTGGCCGGTTCGCGGCGATAACTGAAGAAGCGCGCTGGGTCGGCGAAGGTGTCGGCGGCGAGCGCATCGACCGCGCCGACGCCGGCGCGCGCCAGGCGCAGGCGCAGATAGCGCGGCAAGTCGAAGCGATAGGCGCCGTCGCCGTCGTCCTCGTCGGCGGCGTCGAAGCAGCACGCGCATGGCAGCGGCGAGTCCGCCTCGAAGCGCCGTCTCAACTGCGCGCCGACGCGATACGAGCGCGCTTGGATCGCCGGGCCGATGGCGCATTCGATCCGCCGCGGCCGCGCGCCCAAGTCGGTCATCCGCGCGATCACCGCGTCGGTCACGCCGAGCAGCGCGCCGCGCCAGCCGGCATGCGCCGCGCCGATCACCGCCGCGCTCGCGTCGGCGAACAGCACCGGCGCGCAGTCCGCGCTCAGCACGCCGAGCGCGACGCCCGGCGCGCGCGTGACCAAGCCGTCGCCGTCGAACACTTCGTCGGCATCGCAGCCGACCTCGATCACGCGCACGCGATCGCCGTGGACTTGGCGATTGCTGAACAACATCGCCGCGCCGAGATCGTCCGCCACGCGCTGGCGCTCGGTCGCGAGCGAGTCATCGGCGTCGTCGCGCCGTCCATAAAACCCATGGCGAACGCGCCGCGCCGCGCCGAGCGATGCGCTGAAGATAAGGGGCGAAGCGCGAGGCGGAGCGGACATGCGGCGAAGATAGCAACAAGCGAAGGAACGTCCAAGCCGACGCGCCGAACGCGCGCAAGATGGGGGATGACTTGATCGCGCATTTCGGCTATGCTTCGCTCACTCGTCATCGTGCACGATGGCGAATGATAAGCGCGGCTAACACGACGAATGCGATCGGAGAGCTGGCAGAGCGGTCGAATGCGGCGGTCTTGAAAACCGTTGACTGTAACAGGTCCGGGGGTTCGAATCCCTCGCTCTCCGCCAAACTTCAGGTGCTGAACGGCAAAAGAGATTCCCGCTTACAGACTGCGCGAAAAAACGCCCGGAGCGTTTTTTCGCGAGTGCAAGCAAGCCCGAAAGGCGCGCTCACTCCCCCGCCGTCATTCCCGCAAAAATCCTCCCCCGCCGTCATTCCCGCAGTCTGTAAGCGGGAATCCATCGCTCGCGAACGCGAGTGAGGCAAGCCGAAGGCTTGCTGGCTGTTGGTGCGAACGGAGTCGCGCGGGCTTGCTCACACCACCCCGCCAGAGTTCAAATTGCCATCCATGGCAAATGGATTCCCCGCATCCTAAGCGGGAATGACGACAAAAAGAGGCTCGCTACGCTCGCACACTATCGAAAGCAATCGCGAGGTTTTGTTTTTTCTTTGCCGTCATTGCGCGTATCATCCTGATACGCGCCCTACGGGCTCGTTGCGCTCGCGAAAAAACGCTCCCGACGTTTTTTTCCCGCAACCATCTCCCCCGCCGTCATTCCCGCAGTCTGTAAGCGGGAATCCATCGCTCGCGTCAGCGAGTGAGGCAAGCCAAAGGCTTGCTTGCCTTTGATGCAAGCGGGAATCGCGCGGGTTGGTTACCAACTCATTCCGGCTTTGAACAAAACGCCGTTCTCGTTCTCGTTCGCATCGCGTTGCTTGCGGTACGCCTCCACGCTCATCTCCAGCGGCAATGCGATCAACTTGTAGCGTCCGCCGAGTCGCCAGTCGCGCGCGCCGTCGGACAGGCGCAGTCCGCTGTATGGCGTCAGCATGCCTTCGCCGAAGGCGAAGCCGTGGGCGATCTCGCTGTCCATTCTTGCGATTGGGTGGAATGATTCATCGGACGAGTCATCCGCCAACTCCGCCGCGCTTTCGGTCCATAGGCGATCGACGCCGCTTCGCGTCACGCCCCAGCCCGGCTCCACGCGCCACGACAATCCCTGACCGTCCGCGCCCGACGCATAGCGCAGCGTTCCGCTCACGCCCCACTCGTCATACTCCCCGCCATGCGCCAGCAGCGCGCGGGCGTTCAGCGACGCGCTCATCCCGTCGCCGTTGTCGTGCGTCAAATGTCCGCCGAGTTCGATGCCGACGCCGGAGCGCGCGTCGCCACCGTCGTATCGCGCGCCGAGTTCGAACGCGCGGCGCGTGTCGCCGACGCCATCGCCGAACTCCATGCCGACGCGCACGCGCCGCGAGTCGACGTCCAAGTCGTCGGCGTCAGTGTCGTCGTCGTAGTCGACCTCCATGTTCGCGACCTGCGCGTCGAACTTCAGCCGCATCGTGCTCGCGCCGCCGACCGCGAGGTCGCCGCTGGCGACGCCGAGCGATGCGCTTTGCAACTCGACGTCGCCGGCGTATTCGCTCGCCTCGGCGCCTTCGCCTTCGGTGAGGTCCAAATCGCCCTCGCCGTAGCCGACGCTCGCCCAGATGTCCATGCCGCTTGCGCGTCGCCAGGCGAGATACGGATGAATGCTGGTCGTTGATAATTCAATCACGCCTTCGACCGCATCGTCGTTCATGTCGACGGTCTGATAATCCCATTCCCCTTCGCTGCGCGACACCGCCGCGCCGGCGAGCGCGCCGTTGGACAGGCGCGCGTCGGCGCCGAGTTGGACGCTGTACAAATCGCCGTCCCAGTCCAAAGCGCCATCCTCGCCGCCGAGGTTTTGGTATGAACCGCCGAGCCAAACTCCGGCGCCATTGCTTACGCCGCCATCGCCGGA
>JBPCXC010000202.1:0-6608 GCA_051008875.1 bacterium | reverse complement strand
GTGGTGTAGGTGTTGCCGAGCGCGCTCTCGATCGCGTCGCGCGCCTGCAGTTGGCGCTCGCTGTCGGCGAAGCGGATCTTGATGCCGTCGCTCTCGCGCGCGATCGCCTTGGTCTCGATCGCGGCGTCGGCGAGCACGCTCTCGACTTGCTCCAACGTGGCGGCGGTGACGCTCTGCCCGCGCGCGCCGCGGACTTGCACGCCGGGATCATTGCCGAACAAATTCGGCAGCGCATAGAACGAGCCGACCGCCAGCACCAGCACGATCAACAGGTATTTCCACCAGTCGGTTTGATTCAGCATGACCGCAACAACAACAACGCGCAGAGCGACGCCGTGAAAGACGACGAGGACGACGGCACGACGCGCGGCGCGCCGACGTTAGCGCGCATAAAACATCACCGAAACAAACCGCGCGATCACCAGTTCGGCTCGCCCTGCTTGGTGCGCTCGACGCGGCAGTGCGCGTGGAACACCGTGGCGCCTTTCCCCTCGACTTGATGATACCTTTTCTTGTTGTCGGGGTCGTCGAATGGATGCACGATGAACGCCGCGTGGGTTATCGGCAGCGATCTGTGGCACGACTGGTGCGGATCGCCGTCGCGCTTGTCGCTCCACTGCGCGGCGATGTAGATCGGTTGTCCGGGGAAGAATCCCATTTTCATCAGCGAGATGCATTGGTGGCGGTCGTGCCGATTGCGTTTGCCCGAACGCCAGTTCACCAATTTGCTCCAACTGCCGCCGAAGCGCGGCTGGTTGGACAGCATGAACTCGACTTGCGCGAAGTGATTCCAGTTGTCGAAGCAAACCGCATCGGCGAGCAGCGGCAAGTCGCCTTTCTCCGGCGCGTCTTCCTTCATCGTCGCCATCCCGCGCTCGCATTTCACTTGGTCGTGGTCGCCGCGGATGCTGAGCGTTTTTTTCCACTTGCTGATGCGGTCGAACTCATACACGTAGAAGGTCGCGCCGCGCAGGTATTCGTTCGACAGCGCGAAGCCCGAATTCACGTCCGAGGTCTTGCATTTCTGGTACTCGCTGATGAGCGGCGGGTAGTGGTGGCTTCCGGTTTGGTAGTAAATATACGCGCGGTTCTCGCCGGGGTTGAACAAATCGACCAACGAAACGCAGTTGGTCTTGCCGCCTTTGATCAACTTCGACGACCATTTGATTCGATTGGTGAGCCAACGCTGGTCGTACTCGCCGGACCACGGCTGGCTGGCGATGTGCACCTGCATCCTGCCCTTGCCGGCGTATTGCATCTGCAAACAAAGATGGTCGGCGCGCGCGTTCTTGCCGGCGATGACGGAGTTGTGGATGATTAAGTTGGCGTGCGCCGACGACAATGCGGCCAGCGCGACGGTCGCGGCCAGCGCGACGGTTTTGGCGTAACGTTTCATGATCGGACTCGGTTGGTGGCTAAATTGGACCCAAGTTGGGCGATGCGAGGAAGGCCATCGCTGTCGGTTTCGCCGACCCGTTCAACCGACCGGCTCAGTCGATTTCAGTCGGTTTCGACCGACCGCTTCGACTGACCATTTCGGCAGCGCGTCAACGGCATCACCATAGCGCATTCGGCGGCGTTTTGCAATACCGCGCGCCTCACAAGAAGCGCTCGCCGGCGTGGTTGTCGAAGGCGTTGGCGTCGCGGATGTAGCGCATCACCGTCGCCGGATTGCGGTGGCGGGTGATCTCCATGATCTTGTCCAGCCGCGCGCGGTGGGCGGCGGCGCTGGTGACGAAGCCGGCGCGCAATGAATGCCCGGCGATCTCGCTCGCGTCGAGGCCGATGCGCGCGGCGTAGTGCTTGAGGATGCGCGGGATGTCGGAGTGATGCAGCCGGCTGCCGCGCAGATGGCCGCCGCGGCGCATGCTGCGAAAGACATAGCCCGATTCGATTCCGGCCGCGTCAAGCCACGTCTGCAAGCGGCTGATCGGACGAATGCGCCGGCCTTCGACGATCGCGATCTTGTGGCCGACGCCTTCTTGATCGGTCTTTGACTTGCGGATGTGCAGGAACATTCGGTCGACTTCGGGGGTGTCGTCGTTGGCGTTGGTTTGCGCGTTGGTTTGCGCGCCCGTTCGCACATCGCCGACCGCGTCCGCCGCGTTCGTCCCGTCGGCGTTCGGCGCATTGGATTTCGCCGCATCGGATTCGGTTGCGCCAGATTCGATCGTGCTCTCGTCCTCTGGCGTCGGCAAGGTCGGCGATTCGACGATCTCCAAGTCATCGACGCGGATCGAGCAGAGTTCCGAACGGCGCAAGGCGCCGGCGAATCCGAGCGCGATGATGGCGGCGTTGCGCAGGCCGAGCGGGGTTTGATCGCATAGCCGCAGCATCGCGCAGATGTGCATGTCGCGCAGCGCCTTGACCCGCCGCACCTCGCCGCCGCGGATGCGCACCAGGGCGCGCAGCACGCCCTCGACCTTCGGGTCATGCGTCGGCGACGGCAGCCCGGCGTCGGCGTGCTGGCGCATGATCGCGCTGCGCATCAGCACCACCGTGCCCATCGCCAGACGCTCGCCGCGCGCGCTGACCGGCTGGGTCGCCTGCTCGATCAAGAACTCGACCACCGCGTCTGGCGTCGCCGGCAACGATGAATAGCCGCGACTCGCGCAGAACCCGACGAACCGCCGCCAGCCGTTGCTGTAGGCGATGCGGGTATTGTCCGCGATCGCCGAATCCACAATTTCGTTGTAGGTATCATTGCAGGTGTTTTGCATTTTTTCTCTTTGGTTGATGATGGATTTGCAAGGAGTGGAAAATACACGGATACAACCGTGATTATGATTCCGCGGCGCGCAACGAGAACTTTGCGTCGCGCAATGGGAACTTCGCGGCGCGAGCAGGCATTCTGTATCCTGTTTGCGCTCCAAGCCATCGCGGCGCATGAGAATCAAACCGCGATGGATGCCGTCACTGCCGCGTCGCGCGTCGAACAACCCGACCAACCGACCCGTAAGACGCGCGAATGAAGCGATTCGCATCCCGGCGAATCGCGGTCGCTGTTTATTGCGCCGCCTTCTCCGACTTCACCGTCCCTTTCGGCATCATCTGCGCGATCGCCATGCGTTGGACTTTGATGCGCACGCCGTCGGCGACTTCGACGGTGACGAAGTTCTCATCCAGCGCGGTCACTCGCCCCAAGGTGCCGCCGTTGGTGACCACCTCGTCGCCTTTGGCGAGTTCGGCGACCATGCTCTTGTGCTGCTTGGCGCGTTTTTGCTGCGGGCGAATCAGCAGCAGATAGAAGATGACGAAAATCAGCACCATCGGCAGCAGACCGGCGATGCCGCCGAAGCCGCCGGCGCCGCTTTGCGCCCATGCGTCCGAAATGAAAAAAGGCATCATCGCCTCCGCGGTGGAAGCCGCGCGCGTTTAAGTGCGCGGCGGATGGTTGGAACGATGGGTTATGGATAACCCGCTGGCAATTCTCGACGCGCGATTATGCCACATTCGATTCGCGTGCGGTACGCGACGCGCGAGCGCTACTGCGCGGCGGCGAACCAGTCGCCCAAGTCGGCGAACGAGACGGCCTCGCGGTCGGGCGCGAACGCCCACGGGTCGAACACCGCCGCCGGGTCGCGCCGCACCCACACCGCGCGCATGCCGACCGCGCGCGCGCCGCAGACATCGAATGGATTGCTCGAGACCAGCCACGCGTCGGGCGCGCGAACTTCGGCGCGGCGCAAGAAATGGCGATACACCGCCGGGCTCGGCTTGAAGGTCTTGACTTCGTCCGCGCTGACCACGCCGTCGAAGTATGCGTCGATGCCGGCGTGGCGCAGCAGTTGCGCGACGTCCGCCGCCGGTCCGTTGGAGAACGCGAACATCTGCGCGTCGGCGCGCGCCAGCCGTTCGAGTCCGGGGCGCACATCGTCGAACGCCGGCAACGCCAAGTATCGCGCCATCAACCGCTCGCGCGCGGACGCGTCGAGCGGCGCCGACATCGCTTCGCAACAATGCTCGAGCGCTTGGCGGGTGCAGACGCGGAAGTCGCGGTATTGCTCCATCAAGCCGTAGCGGAATGAGTACTCCAGTTGCTTCGCGCGCCACCGGCTGGAGAACGCCTCGGCGTCATCGCCGATCGATTCGCGCAACAAGCCGACCACGCCGGCGGTGTCGATCAACGTGCCATACACATCGAATGCCAAAGTCTTCATCGTCAATGTTTTTTCGTTAACGTTTCGTCGTCAATGCCCTTCATACATCCGTTCGATCTCCGCCTTGAATCGCTCCTGCAACGCCGCGCGCTTGATCTTCAGCGTCGGCGTCAGCGCACCGTCCTGCACCGTCCATGCCGCGCGCGTCAGGCACACTCGCCGCACCGCCGCATACGCCGGGAAGTCACGCAGTCGCCGCGCGATGCGATCCAGCGCGAACTTGCGCGCGCGAGCGTCGGCGAGCACGGCGGCGTCGTCCGCGTCCAGCCCCAACTTCGCCGCATCGTGCGCCCATGCCTGCGCATCGAGCACGATCACCGCCGCCAGATAGGATCGCCCCTCGCCGATCACCATCGCCTGCTCGAACAACGGGTCGTCGCAGATCGCCGCCTCCATGTCCGCCGGCGGCGCCTTCTCGCCAGTGGCGGTGACGATGATTTCCTTGCGCCGACCGACGATGGAGATGAAGCCGTCTTCGTCGATGCTGGCGAGATCGCCGCTGGCGAACCAACCCGCGTGGTCGAAACTGGCGCGCGTGGCTTCGTCGTCGCGCCAATAGCCGAGCATCACGCTCGCGCCGCGCGCGTGCAGTTCGCCGCCGTCGCACAGCCGGATCTCGGTGCCGTGGAGCGGCAAGCCGATGCTCGACGGCTTGTTGCGCGCCGGCGTGTTGACGCTGAGCGTCGGTCCGGTTTCGGTCATGCCATAGCCTTGCAGCACGTCGATGCCGAGCGCGATGAAGGTCTTCGAGATGCTCGCCGCCAGCGGCGCGCCGCCGCTGATGACGAAGCGCAAGTCGCCGCCGAAACGCGCGCGGACTTTGCGCGCGACCAGCGCATCGAGCGCGCGCCAAGCGCAACGCACGATGACTCCGAGCCGCGCGCCGCGTCCTTGCGATGCGAGGAATCGCCGCCAGCCGAGCGCCGTCGCCTGCGCGAACAGCCATCGCTGCAACGATGAACTCCGCGCCAAGCGAGATTGGATCGCGCCATGCGCGCGCTCGAAAATGCGCGGCACGGCGATCAATACGCTTGGTCGCAGCACAGCCATATCTTCCGCCAACTCCGGCACCGAGCGGCTGAACGCGACCGTCGCGCCCGCCATCATCGGCAGGTAATAGCCGACCGTGCGCTCGAACATATGCGACAACGGCAGGAACGACAGGAATTGGTCGTCGGGAAACACCGCGACGCTGCGCAGCCCGGCATACGCGTTGGACAGGATGTTGCGATGCGACAACATCACGCCCTTCGGCCGACCGGTGGTGCCGGAGGTGTACACGATGGTGGCAAGGTCATCCGGCGCGGCATTATGCGATGGCGCATCGCTGGCGGCGTCGCCGCGCGCCAGCCAGCGCGGCAGCGACATCACCCGCGCGTCGTCGAGCGCGTCGAGTTCATCCGCATCCTCGATCACCACCACCCGCCGCAACGTCGGCGGCAGCGTCGCGATCATCTCGCGCAGCATCCGCGCGCTGTCGACGAAGCACAGCCGCGCTTGCGCATGCGCGAGCACATAGGCGAGATTGTCGGCGCTGTCCTCGAAGTACAACGGCACCACCACCAAGCCGGCGGCGAGGCAGGCTTGATCGGCGAGCACCCATTCGCGCCGATTGCGCAAGCGAATCGCGGCGCGTTCGCCGGGCGCGATGCCGTCGGCGGCGAGCGCGCGCCGCCACTTCGCGCTGTCGTGCGCGCAACGTCGCCACGAGTATTCGCGCCATTGTCCGCTCGACGCGCAATGCTGCACATACGCAGTTGCATCCGGCGTGCGCGCGATACGCGCTTGATACAAACCGTGCAAGGTACACGCCGACTCCGGATCAATCGCATCCATCCGCGCGCGATTGGCGACGAGCGCGTCGTCGGGATAGACCGCGGCAACTGAGCGCGGGTGCGGCGATTCATCCGCGTGCGCCATAACAATTAAGAAACACCCGGCGCGCGCGGCGGCGCATCGAACTCATCGACGCTGATCACCTCCAGCACCGCCGCGCGCACGCGCGCCAGCAAGTCGGACTCGTCGTCGTCGAGCACGCGCGCCGAGCGCAACGCGGCGAGCCACATCGCATGCGTCTGCGCCGCGCTCGGTTCATGTCCTTCCGCCTTCAACCGGCGGCGCAACGGCTTGCTCTGCGTCATCAACGCGAGCGCGGACTCCATCTGCGCGCTCGGCGACGACGGGAAGTTCGGCAAGTACATCTGCGCGGTCAGCCGGTCGCGCGCGGCGCCGGCGGTCTGCATCGCCTCGGCGGCGCGGCGCGACAGCGCGTCGTCGGGCGCGCGCAAGTAACGCCCGGCGCCGAACACGTTGACTCGCATCGCCTTGCCGAGCCACGCGATCGGATAGTTGCGCAGGATGCCGTCGAGCGCGTCACTGGCGCGATGCAGCGCGTAGCGGCACGCCCAGTCGACGAGCGGCTCGTCCTCCGGCGGCTCGCCGTCGTCG
>JBPCXC010000201.1:0-4228 GCA_051008875.1 bacterium | reverse complement strand
GCCACATTGCGATTGTCCTCGCCGGCTTGATTGGCGCAGCCGAAAATGACATCGTCCACGCTAGCCCAGTCCACCGACGGATTGCGCCGCATCAACGCGGCGATCGGCACCGCCGCCAGATCATCCGCTCGCACCGCCGACAACGCGCCGCCGTATCTTCCGATCGGCGTGCGGATGGCATCGTAGAGGATGGCATCGTTCATGCTCGGGCTTCGTCGGTGTTGGTGTTGGCGTCGGCGTGGAAAGTTTCGCCGGCGTCCGCCATGCGGTCGAGCAGCAACGAGCGGCGATAGCGCTCGGCGTCGCAACTGCGCTGCAAGTTGCGCAGCACTGCTTGCACCCGCGCTACGCCAATCCGGTCGGCCCACGCCAAGGGTCCGCGCGGATAGTTCATGCCGTAGCGCATCGCGCGATCGACCGCGGCGGCGTCGCAGACGCCTTGATAGACCGTGTCGGCGGCTTCGTTGGCGAGCATGCACACGGTGCGCATCACGCATAGCCCCGGCGCATCGTCCAGCACCGAGACGGTCTTGCCGAGCGCGTTGAAGAAGCCGACCGCGCGATGCAACGACTGCTCGCTCGCTTGGCGCGCCGCGGCCACGGCGATGCGCGAATTCTCAACATAGTCGCCGAGCAAGTCGAACAGCACCAACTCGGAGCAGCCGCTGTCTCGCGCGCGCAAGGTCGCGGCGCGGCCGTCGGTCAGCGCGAGCAGGACGCCGTCGACGATCACGCCGGCCTCGCCCGCCTCGCGGCGCACCGCGATGCCGGCGCGCTCGGCCAGCGCGGGCAAGGCGGCGGCAACGCCGAGATCGCCGCGCAACGTGATCGCCGTCGGGCGATAGTCGCTGACCGCGTCTTCGACCGGCGGATTGGAACGCGCATCGGAATAATCATACCAGCCGCGTCCGCTCTTGCGACCGAGCAATCCGCCGGCGACCAATTCCCGCTGCAGCGGCGACGGCCTGAAGCGCGCGTCTTGATGGAATGCGTTGAACACCGATTCGGTCACCGCATAGTTGACATCGTTGCCGATCACATCCATCAACTCGAACGCGCCCATGCGGAAGCCGACGGCGACGAGCAGCGCGTCAAGCGTGGCGACGCCGGCGGCGCCCTCGTGCAGCAGCCGCAGCGGCTCGGCGTAGAACGACCGCGCCACGCGGTTGACGATGAAGCCCGGCGAGTCGCGCGCGCGCACCGGCTTCTTGCCCCAGTCGGCGGCGGTGTCGAACACACATTGCGCGACCTCGGCGGCGGTGGCGCGTGCGGAGACGACTTCGACCAACTTCATCGCCGGCACCGGGTTGAAGAAGTGCATGCCGACCAGATTTTCCGGTCGCGCCAACTCTGCGCCGAGCGCGGTGATGGACAGCGACGAGGTGTTGGTGGCGAGGATCGCATCGGCGCGGACGCATTGCTCGAGCCGCGCGAGCAGGTGCCGCTTGACAGATTGGTCTTCGCGCGCCGCCTCGATGATCAAGCGGCAGTCGGCCAACTGCTCCAAGTCGGCGCAACGCCGGATGCGCGAGCGCAACGCCGCGATCTCGTCCTCGCTCTTGCGCCCGCGCAAGCCGCGCTCGATGCGGACCACGGCGGCGTCGATCGCGGCGGCGTCGAGGTCGTGCAGGCAGACCGCGTGGCCGGCGTTGGCGGCGAGTTGCGCGATGCCGGCGCCCATCGTGCCGGCGCCGACCACGCCGACCGCATCGCGCCGCCGGGATAAGCCGCGCTTGCCGCGCTTCATCGCCGCCTAGGCGTCGCCGGCGCGCGCGTCATGGGCGAATCTTGACATACTCGAAGTCGCCCGGCTTGTGGTCGATGCCGCTTTTCGGCGGCATGATCCAGCCGGCGCATCGGCCGGGCTCGGTCTCGGCGCGCATCAACGACGCGATGAACTCGCCGTCGTCCGCCGACGGCAGCCATTCGCCGCGCCGCCGCGCGAACGCCTCGGCGCCGATGATCTCGCCGTCGGGGCTGGCGTGCGCCTCGGCGAACTCGCCGATGGCGCGATGGAACGCGCCGTGCGGCAAGGCGAAGGCGAAGTCGATGCCGTGCTTGGCGACCAGTTTGTTCCAGCGCGCCACGCCGTTGCCGGCTTCGCGGCTGTAGTCGTCGCGCAGGCGCATGTTGAGCGCGTTCAGCGCCGGCTCCGGCGCGATGCCGACGCGGCCGTCGAGCAGGCGCATGGTCGGATAGGTGGCGTCGAGCAAGCGATGGTCGTCGTCGATCTTGTCCTCGCGATAGCGACCTTTGACGCTGGCGCTAAAGGCGTTGGCGGCGTTGGTGGACAACTCGGAGCCGAACAGGTCGAGCGACAGGCTGTAATGCAAGTTGGCTTTCTTCTGCAGCGTCGGCAGATCGATCACTCCGAGCGCGCGCACCGACTCGATCGCATGCGGGTCGGCGATGCGAGCGCGCCGCCTCGCCCCGCAAGTGCGCTCGCTCACGCAGCCGATGCCGGACTCGCCGACGAACATGTGATGCGCCTCCTCGGTCAGCATGAAGCGGCAAGTGCGCGAAAGCGGGTCGAAGCCGGACTGGGCGAGGCTCTCCAACTGCATCTTGCCGTCGCGGTCGGTGAAATAAGTGAACATGAAGAACGACAGCCAGTCGGGCGTCTCCTGGTTGAACGCGCCGAGCATCCGCGGCTTGTCGCGCGCGCCGGAGCGGCGGCGCAGCAACTCGTTCGACTCCTCGCGCCCGTCGGCGCCGAAATACTTCTGCAGCAGATACACCATCGCCCACAGATGCCGCGCCTCCCCTACATTCACTTGGAACAAGTTGCGCAAGTCGTACAACGACGGCGCGGTCGCGCCGAGATGACGCTGCTGCTCGACCGACGCCGGCTCGGTGTCGCCTTGGATCACGATCAAACGCCGCAGCATGCCGCGATACGCGCCCGGCACCTCTTGCCACGCTGGCTCGCCGAGATGCGCGCCGAAGCCGATCGTGCGCTCCGCCACGCGCGGCGCGAGCAGGATGCCCCAGCGGTATCGGGCATCCGCACATAGCCGAAGCGCGCCCAGTTGTCGCGCCCGACGCCGACCGCGGTGCGCAGATAGACCAACGCATCCTGGAATCCCGCGGGACCCATCTCGCGCCACCAGTCGTGGTAGTTGGAATGCCATCGCTGCAACGCCTTCAGCACGCGCCGGTCGGCGGCGAGATTGACGTTGTTGGGAATCGACGCGCTCTGATCGACGCGCTGCTCGGCGATGCGCTGGTTCATCGTTGTCGGTCGCGCGGCTATGCGCGTTGCGGATCGAACTTCGGCGGCTGACCGCTGCCATACCGGCGCAGCGCACCCTCTTCGCCGACCGCGTTGGGACGCTGGAAGATCCAGTTCTGCCACGCGCTCAGGCGACCGAAGATTTTGCTGTGCATCGTCTCGGGACCGCCGAAGCGCAGGTTGGATTCCATCGCGGTCATCGCGTCCGGCGAGAAACTGGCGCGCTCCTCGGTGAAAATCCGAATCTCGTCGTCCCAATCAATGTCGTCGTAGGCGTTGCTGATCAACCCGAGTTCATCCGCCTGCGCCGCGCTCAAGGCGCGACCGACAGATTGCTCGGCCCGCTGCAGCGACCGCGGCGCGCCGAGAAAGCGCGTGGCGAGGCGCGACAGATCGTTGCACATCGGATAGCATCCGAACGAGGCTTGCGACAAGGTCAGCGTCGCCTCTGCTTGCGCGCGATCCTCGAACGCGCCGGCGGCCATGAAGATGCGGTCGCAGGCGAAGGCGATCTCCGCCAGCGTGCCGGCGAAGCAACTGCCGGGCTCGATCAACGCCACCAGCGAGCGCGAAGTCAAGTCAATCCGCCGCAGCACGCGCGCCCAGTTGAGTCGGATTTCGCGCGCCAGCCAATGCGACCGATGAGCGCGCAGGAAGTCGTCGTGGGCGAGCATCCATTCGCGATTTCCGGCGGTCTTGAACTGGATGATTCCGGTCGCGGTGCGATTGAAGCGCAGATGCAACAACGCGTCGTCGAGTTCGCGCGCGGCGCGGATGCCCCAGTATTCATCGCCCGCGCGCAGCATCTCGGCGATGTCGCGCGGCGCGTCGCGCTCGGGCGCGTTGATGGTGATGGTGGCGACCGGCGACTCCGCCGCGGCGCGCACTTCGACGCAGGAATAGGCGATCGCGTCGGCGACGACGCTGCGCTGTCTCGGACGCAACACAACACCCCCCGCGTCCGTCGGGCGATCCGACCACGCCGCCACATGCTCC
>JBPCXC010000200.1:0-8293 GCA_051008875.1 bacterium | reverse complement strand
CGACAAGGTCGTGATCAACGAACCACTGGCGGATGGTCTTTTCCTTGTTGATACCGGTATTGCCCGAGCCTCGCGAAGCGGCGCCGGTGTCAAGAACAACGGCGGCGCGACCTGTGGCATTGAGGCTGGCATGCATGTGCTGAACCCAGCCCCAGTCGGCGGAAGATTGGCCGGGGAAGCCAGCCCCGGCGGGAAAGCGGTCAAATTCGTCGTTGTCGTAGTCGGCTTCGGTGTATTCCTTTTGGTTCCACATCGGATTGGCGATGACGCGGTCGAAGGTGCGGAGTTTGCCGCGCTTGTCGCGGAATTTGGGCTTCTTGAAGGTGTCGCCGATTTCAATTTCACCCTCCATATCGTGGATGATCATGTTCATGTTGGCCATCGCCCAAGTCTCGGAGGTGAGTTCCTGACCGTAGAGTTTGAGGGGCGCCGTGGTGCGCTTCTTGCGCTTGGTCGCGTCTTCCATGGCGATTTCGCATTTCACGAGCAGACCGCCGGAGCCGCAGCATGGGTCGTAGATTTCCATGCCCGACTCAGGGGCGAGTACGCGCGACATGATGACGCCGACCGCGGGAGGCGTGTAGAACTCGCCGGCGCTCTGACCGCCGCCCTCGGCGAATTTGCGGATGAGGTATTCGTAGCTCTTGCCGATGATGTCGGCTTCGACATCTTTAAGCCCCAGGCGTTTGGTGCTGATGGCCTCGACGAGGCGGGAGAGGCGGTCGTCTTCGATGTCGCGCTGGCCGTGAGCCGTGGCGTTGAAATCAACGCGGTCAATAATTCCTTTCAAGAGCGGGTTTTTTTTGGCGATGTTCCGCATGTGGGTAGTGATGCTTTCGCCAATTCCATCCGAGAGATAATGAATCACCGACCATACAGGTTGTTCAAGATCATCGGGCTCCAAAGGGAGGTAGAACCGAACAAGATTGTGATCCGCCTTGACGAGTTTGAATGCTTTTTGACGTGAGCCAGCACGGGCGGCAATGCGATTCACTTCATCATCAAACACATCGCAGAGGCGTTTGGTGAAAATCAAAGGAAGAATGTAGTCCTTATATTTCGCCGCGTCTTTGGCTCCGCGGATTGAGCAGGCGGCCCTCCAAATCCAGGATTCGAGGGATTCTGATTCTGTGGTGTTTGTATTCAATGCCAACCCGCCTCACGGACGCCTTAAATGTGTTGATTCCAACCCAAAATTATACCACAGCCACAGGCTTAGACATGAGCCACTTATTCCCTAAAACAACCCCCGGTCGCTCATCGAGACGAACTCGCCGTCGCCGATTACCAGATGATCGAGCAAGCGCACTTCGACCAAACTCAGCGCTTCCTTCAACTTGATCGTCAGCGTCGCGTCGGCTTGGCTTGGTTCGGCGATGCCGGAGGGGTGGTTGTGGGCGAGGATTACGGCGGCGGCGTTGTGTTGCAGCGCGCTTTTTACTACTTCGCGCGGGTGCACGGCGGCGCCGTTCAAGGTGCCGCGGAACAACTCGTTGTAGTGCAGTACATAGTGGCGGTTGTCGAGATAGACGACGGCGAACACTTCGCGCGGCTGGTCGCGCAGTTGATGGGTTAGAAATTCGGCGGCTTGCTTCGGGCTGGTGAGCGGACCGTCCTTGTGCAGTTTCTCCGACAGGTAGCGCTTGCCGAGTTCGAGCGAGGCTTGCAGCAACGCGCATTTCGCCGGACCCATGCCGACCGTGCGCGCGAGTTCCGCCGGCGCGGCGTTTAGGATTTGTCGCAGGCCGCCGTATTCGCGCAGCAAGTCGCGGCCGACATCCACCGCCGACATGCCTTTGCGCCCGGTGCGCAGGAAGATCGCCAGCAACTCCGCGTCCGAAAGCACGTCGGCGCCGCCGCGCAGTAGTTTCTCGCGCGGTCGTTCGTCGGCCGGCCATTTCTTGATCGCCAACTTCTCCGTCGCCAACCTCTCCGTCGCCAACTTGTTTGCCGCCAACTTCTTCGTCGACGTCGTCATCGCCTTGCTCATCGCTATCTCGCCTCTCCATTCGGCTCCGTGCAATTGCGCTACACTATACCCATGGTTTGGCATCAACGCAAGCGCATTTTGCTCGGCGTCAGCGGCGGCATCGCGGCCTACAAGAGCGCGGCGCTGGCGCGGCGGCTGATCGAGCGCGGCTGCGAGGTGCGCGTGGTGATGACCGGCGCCGCCTGCGAGTTCATCACGCCGCTCACCCTGCAAGCGGTCAGCGGGCATCCGGTGCATCTTCATCTGCTCGACGCCGACGCCGAATCCGGCATGGGGCATATCGAACTGGCGCGCTGGGCCGAGCAAGTCGTGATCGCGCCGGCGAGCGCGAACTGCATCGCGCGCTTGGCGCAGGGGCGCGCCGAGGATCTGCTGTCGGCGGTGGCGTTGGCGACCGAAGCCGAAGTCGCGGTCGCGCCGGCGATGAACCGGCAGATGTGGGCGCATCCGGCGACCCAGCGCAATCTCGCGAGCCTAAAAGAACTCGGCGTCCGCGTGATCGGTCCCGACTCCGGCGATCAAGCCTGCGGCGAACATGGACTCGGTCGCATGACCGAGCCGGATGAGATTGCGACCTTGCTGGCGGGCGATGCGCATCCGCGGTTGCTCGACGGCGCGCATGTGCTGATCACCGCTGGCGCGACGTGGGAGGCGATCGATCCGGTGCGCGGCATCAGCAATCGCAGTTCCGGCAAGATGGGCTACTCGATGGCGCAAGCGGCGCTGGACTTCGGCGCGCGGGTGACGCTGGTCAGCGGCGCGACCCATCTCGAAACTCCGCGCGCCGGCGCGGTCGCCGCGACGCGCATCGAAGCGCGCTCGGCGCGGCGGATGATGGACGCGGTCGCCGCTTGCGCGCCCGACGCCGACCTGTTCATCGCCGTCGCCGCGGTCGCCGACTACCGCCCGCGCGAAGTCGCCGCGCACAAGATCAAGAAGGACGACGAGCGCATGACCCTCGAACTAATCAAGAACCCGGACATCCTCGCCAACGTCGCGGCGATGCCGAACGCCCCGCTCACCGTCGGCTTCGCCCTCGAGACCGAAAACGCAGTCGCCAACGCCAAACAGAAACTCGCGTCGAAGAAGATCGATGCGATCGTCGTCAACACCGTCGGCGGCAACGACAGCGGCAGTGACGACGACAGCGACGACGACAACGATCAAGGCGACGGCAGCGTGTTCGACAGCGAGGAGAACGCGGTGACCTTGATCTTCCAAGATGCGCGCGACGACATCGTCCTCGCCAAAGCCGACAAATACCGCATCGCACTGCAAATCATCGAGCACATCGCACCGCTCCTCGCCGAACGCAAGCGCGGTGGCAACGCGGAATAAAATCAAAGCCGGTGAAGTCAGGTTTGCCGGAATCAAACTCGCCGAAGCCGAAGCGTCGGAATCAAACCCGGCGCATGAACAAAATCAAACTTGCCGCGTGAACCAAACCAAACCCGCCGCATGAACATCGACCTGAAAATCCTCGACCCGCGCATCAACGACGAGTTCGGCCTGCCGCGCTACGGCACCGACGGCGCCGCCGGCCTCGACTTGCTCGCCTGCGTCCGGTCGCCGCTCGCGCTTTCGCCCGGCGCAACCGAACTCATCCCCACCGGCATCGCCATCCACATCGCCGACCCGTCCTACGCCGCCGTCCTGCTGCCGCGCTCCGGCCTCGGCCACAAACACGGCATCGTCCTCGGCAACCTCACCGGCTTGATCGACTCCGATTACCAAGGACAAATCTTCGTCTCCTGCTGGAACCGAAGCAAACAAGAATTCACCATCAACCCCGGCGAACGCATCGCGCAGATGGTAGTGCTGCCGGTGACGCGGGTTGGTTTTAATGTGGTGAATTCGTTCGAACAAAGCGAACGCGGAGAAGGGGGGTTTGGTTCGACTGGGGTTGGCAAAATCTGAAGCGGGAAAGTATATGAACACAACGAAAAAATTCCCCTACTGGGGCGTGGATGGTTGCAAGAGTGGTTGGTTCTGTGTGGGAATCAATAAAACTGGCGACCACCGCCATTTTGTCGAGGGGCACATCAAAAACGTTGTTTCGAAAGTCATGGAACTCGGTGGGAAAACTATCTTAATCGACATTCCGATTGGATTGCCCAGTGACGCCGAAGAGCGCGACTGCGACAAGCAGGCGAGAAAACGAATAGGGAATAAAAGAGGACCAGCCGTGTTTCGCGTTCCGTGTCTTCAAGCAATAGAGGTTTTTGACGAAGCGGGCGTGGAGGTAGCAAAGCAGAAAAATTGCGAAATAACTGGTCTCAAACTCTCAAATCAAACTTGGGCGATTGCTCCAAAAATTTCTGAAGTTAACCGATACTTAAAGGAGAACAAAAAATGTCATGGTGTTTTGCGCGAGGTTCATCCCGAGGTTTGTTTTCGTATGCTAAGCGAAGCGGAATTAGAACATAACAAGAAAAAGCGTGAAGGATTTCAAGAGAGGCAAAGGATTTTGAATCAAACCCTTTCAAAAAATCCATTCGATGAAATCAGAAATAAATATCTTAAGAAGGCAGTAGCGGACGACGACATTAATGATGCGCTTGTCGCAGCAGTCACCGCATTGCTGGGCGCGCATACTGGATTGAAAACATTGCCGAAGTCTCCGCCCAAGGATGAAAACGGGTTGCCAATGGAGATGGTTTATTTTGAAGGGAAATAAGATTTCCCGCCCAAGCAAATCGCAAAAACCACAGCCCCCGCCGCTACGATAGACGGTCCCGCCGGCGTGTCCGCTGCAAGCGATAAGCCGAGTCCGCCGAACACCGCGGCGATTGCGAACAAGGTCGCCAGCAGCGCCATGATTTCCGGGGATTTGGCGAAGCAGCGGGCGGTGGCGGCGGGGATGATGAGGAGGGAGACGATCAGCAGGATGCCGACCACTTGCATCGACACCGCGACCACCATGCTCAGCAGCAGGAAGAAGATCGCGCGCGTGCGTTGTTCGTTGACGCCGTCCACCAGCGCGAGTTCGCGTTGCACGATGAGGGCGAGCAGCGGGCGCCAGATTTGGGTCAGCGCGAGCGCGACGGTGGCGCCGCCGAGGTAGATCCACAGCAGGTCGCGGCGGTTGATCGCGAGGATGTCGCCGAACAGGTAGCCGATCAAGTCGAGGCGGACGCCGGGCAGGAAGGCGAGCAGCACCAGCCCGAGCGCGAGCGAGCCGTGGGCGAGGATGCCGAGGACGGTGTCGGAACTCAAGAAGCGATGCCGGCTCATCAGCGCGAGCAGCGCGGAGACCGCGAGCGACACCAGCAGGATCGCGAGTTGCAGGTTGAGTTTGAGGAACAGGCCGAGGGCGATGCCGAGCAGCGCGGCATGCGACAGCGCGGCGCCGAAATACGCCATCCGTTGCCACACCACGAAGCAGCCGAGCGGACCGCACAGCAGCGCGACGCCGATGCCGCCGAGCAACGCGCGGACGAGGAAGTCATCCATGACGCGGTTGGTTGGCGGATGCGTCGTCGGTCGGCGCGTCGTCAATCGGCGTGTTGGTTGGTGTGTCAGTCGGTGTGTTGATTGGTGCGTTAGTCGGTGCATCGATCGGCGAATCGATCGGCGCGTTAATCGGTGCATAAATCGGCGCGTCAGTCGGCGCATCAATCGCCGCGTCAGTCGCCGCTCCCGTCACCTCCGTCCCCGCCGACTCGATCTCCCCGCTGATCCCATGCGCGTGATCGTGCCGATGGTGATACACGCCGAGTTCCGCCGCCGCGCGCGCGCCGAACAGCGCGATGAACTCGGGATGGCGACGAACATCCGCCGGCTGGCCGCTGCAGCACAGATGCCGATTGAGGCACAGCACGCGATCGGTCGCCGCCATCACCATATACAGGTCGTGCGATACCAGCAGAATGCCGCAGCGACGTTGCGCGCGGATGGTTTGGATCAGCCGATACAGCGCGGTCTGGCCGTGAATGTCCATGCCCGCGCTCGGCTCGTCGAGGATCAGCAGATCGGGATCGCGCAGCAGCGCGCGCGCCAGCAACGCGCGTCGCATCTCGCCGCCGGACAGCGATTGCAGCGGCGCATCGCGCAACGCGGCGATGTCGATTTGCGTCAGCACGCGCTCGATCGCGACGCGCGAATGACCGCGTTCGAGTCGCAGGAAACGATGCAGCGTAAGCGGCAAGGTCGGGTCGAGCGCGATGGTTTGCGGCACATAGCCGACGCGCAGCCCGCGCCGCCGCGCGACCGCGCCGGCGCTCGGCGCGAGCAGGCCCAGAGCGATCTTGACCAACGTGCTTTTGCCGGCGCCGTTGGGACCGATCAGCGTGACGATTTCGCCGGCGCGCATCGAAAAACCGACATCGTGCAAAATCGTTTTCCCATTCCGCGTGTAGTCGATTCGCTCCAAGCGAATGAGCGGTTCATCGCGCGCGTCGGTTGACGGCTTCATCGGTTCACGAACGGATTGCGAATTGATCGCATGGCGATTCATCGGCAGCGCGCGCAGCGCCCAATGATCTCGACGGTCTGGCGCGCCGCCTCCAGCCCGGCGCGTGAGGCGGTGGACGCGATTTTCCGCTGCAACGCGGCGTCGTCGAGTTCGGCGACTTGATTGCAGTCGCTGCAAATCAGGAACTGACCGACATGCGGATGCTGCGGCCGCGCGCAGCCGACATAGGCGTTGAGCGACTCGATCCGATGCGCCAGACGATTCGCCAGCAGGAAGTCGAGCGCGCGATACACCGTCGGCGGCTCGGCGTTGCGCTTCTCGCGGCGCAGTTGCTGCAGCAGGTCATACGCCGACGCGGGCCGATGACTCGCCCAGATCAACTCCAGCACGCGCCGGCGAATGCGGGTGAAGCGCACGCCCTCGCGCCGGCAACGCGCCTCGG
This sequence comes from bacterium, assembly GCA_051008875.1. GTDB lineage: Bacteria > Pseudomonadota > Gammaproteobacteria > Arenicellales > Poriferihabitantaceae > JAHRAW01. The sequence goes on along the minus strand of JBPCXC010000200.1, from coordinate 1,447 downwards.
CGCGCGCCATCGCGGCGGCGATGCAGTGATCGTGATTGTGGCGGCTGGTGCGAAACGCGGGCGCTGCGGCGGCGGGCATGGATGCGGTTGGTGGCGGTGGTTGTTATGATATAATATAGCATTTTCCGACCGCCATCAAGCCCGCACCACCAACTCCACGCCACCCATCCGCCATGCCAACAAACCCGCGCCATCAAGCCATTCCGCCCGCGTCTCGCCCCGTCGCCGAGTTCGCTCGCGTCGCCGTTGGTTGGATGCGTCCATTCGCGGCGACGTTGCTGCTGTCGACGGCGCACGCGTCCGCCGCGCCGCCCGATGTGGCGGTTTCGATTCTCCCGGTGCATTCGCTGGTGTCCGGGTTGATGCGCGGCGTCGGCGCGCCGCGGCTGCTGATGCAGGCTGGCCAGTCGCCGCACACCAGCCAACTCAAGCCGTCGAAAAGCCGCGCGCTCGACGCCGCCGACTTGATCATCTGGGTCGGTCCCGCGTTGGAGCGGCCGCTGGCGAAGTCGATCGCCAACCTCGCCGACCGCGACCACGCGGCGCAGATCATCACCTTGCTGGCGCAGGATGAAATCACACTGCTGCCGCGACGCCAAGGCGGCGTGTGGCCGGAGCATGATCATGCGCATGAGCATGAATCCGAACACGAGTCGGAACACGCCGATGAACATGAATCCAAGCACGACGAAGAACATGATCGCGAGCACAAACACGATTCCGATCACACCGACGAACACGATTCCAAACGCGAATCCGAGCACGCCGATGACGATGAACACGACCACGGTCACGAACACGATTCCGACCACGCCGAAGAACACGAATCCGACGAAACTCGCGTCGCATCACGCGAACACGATCACGAATCGGAGCGCGCCGATGAACACGACCACGAGCACAAACACGATTCCGATCACATCAACGAACACGATGCCGACGAAACATCCGACACATCACGCAGCCACCGACCCGCCGATCACGCATCGCCCGACGACCTTCACCGCATCGCGCAAGTCGATCCGCATCTTTGGCTTTCCACCGACAACGCCGCCGCGATCGTTCGCATCGTCGCGCGCGAGTTGTCGCGCATCGACCCCGCCAACCGCGAGCGCTACGCCGCCAACGCGGACGATCTCCTAGCGCGCATCGCAGACTTGCATCGCGCCTTGCACGCCCAACTCGGCGCCGCGCGCGGGTCCGCCTACATCGTCTTCCACGACGCCTATCAATATTTCGAGCACGCCTTCGCGCTTCGTCCCGCCGGTGCGCTGACCATCAGCCCGGAGCGGTTGCCCGGCGCCAAACGGATGCGCGCGATCGCGCAGACCATCCGCGCGCGCGGCGTGCGTTGCGTGTTCAGCGAGCCGCAGTTCCCGCCGGCGTTGGTGGCGACGTTGCGCGCCGGCAGCGGCGCCGCGACCGGCGTGCTCGACCCGCTCGGCGC
>JBPCXC010000199.1:0-7313 GCA_051008875.1 bacterium | reverse complement strand
TGCGGGGAAGGACGGCGGGACGGGGGGTGGGAATCCAGCCCATTTGTTGTTGGGTGGGGGGAAGCGAGCCTTTTGCCTTTCCTCGCCCCCCCCCCCCCCCCCACCTTTACCCCCGCCATATTTTTTGATAACTTCACCGCCCCGCAAACCAAAACCGATTGGGGATTGTAATCATGAGTGAACCAAAGCAAATCATCAGCCATGGCAGAAGGAAGGTGCTCAAGGGCGCCGCCGCCGTAACGGTCGGGCCGTGGGTGATTAGTTCGAGTACGTTGGCGGCCGCCGGCGAGATCAATGTGCTGATGTGGTCGGAGTATCTGACCGCCGGATTCTTCAACGCATTCGAAGAGAACACCGGCATCAAGATCAACTTCACCGGCATCGGCTCGAACGAGGAGATCATCAACAAGATGAAGGCGTCCAAGGGGCGTGGCATCGACATCTGCAGCCCGACCAACATGCGCTCGCCGCAGTGGTCGGAACTCGATCTGCTGCAGCCGTGGGACGCGAACCGCATCGCCAACTTGAAGAACGTCAATCCGGCGATGCTGCGCGTCGGCGACGAGGAATGGGCGTTCGGCGGCAAGGGCTCGCACTGGCTGCCGATGATCTGGGGCACCGAGGGCGTCGCTTGGCGCACCGATATGTGGTCGCCGCCGCGCGCCGGCGAGGTGCCGTCCTACGGCGACGTGTGGCAGCCGGACGTGCGCGGCAAGACCATGATGCGCGTGCATTCGGGCATGCTCGGCGCCGGGCTGTATCTCGAGACCATCGGCAAGTTGGAGCCGGGCGCGATGAAGCGCGGCTACGACGGCGAGAAGGAGATGCGCCTGACTTGGCAGGTGGTGACCGACTTCTGCATCGCCAACAAGGCGCAAGTGAAGTTGTTCTGGAACGACGCCGACTCGCAGACCAACGGCTTCCTGAACGACGGCGTGGTGGTCGGCCAGACCTGGGACGGGCCGCCGATCTCGATGATGAACGCCAACGAGCCGGTGCAGTACCGCGCGCCGGTCGAGGGCTCGCTGGCGTGGGTGGACGGCATGGCGCTGTCGCATCAGGCGGCGGACTTGGACGCGGTGTACGAGTTCGTCAACTACTGCTTCGAGCCGGAGGTCGGCGGACGGTCGATCGACGGCGGGCAGGACGACACCTGGGGCGGCAAGGGGCACGGCTACAACTCGGCGGTGCTCGGCGCCGACCGCTTCGCCAGCGCCAACTACGCCAGCGTGTTCAACAGCGTCTATCCCGGCGACTCGCTCGCCAACCTGTGGCCATGGCCGCGCGAGCCGCAGTGGTACGCGGATGTGCGCACCGAGTTCGTCAACAAGTTCCAAGCCGCTTGAGCGCGCGCGGCGAAGCCTCGCTCGCGCGGCTTCGCCGCGACTGGAATGCGCGTGGCGTTCGATTCGTTCGATAGAAGGTAGCGGCGATGAGCGCCGACGTGCAACTTGACCGCGTGTGGATCAAGTTCGGCGACTTTGTCGCCGCGCGCGAGGTTGATATCCACATTCAGGAGGGCGAGTTCTTCAGTTTTCTCGGCTCTTCCGGCTGCGGCAAGACCACCATCTTGCGCGCGGTCTCGGGCTTTCTCGAGCCGTCGGAAGGGCGCGTGCTGATCGGCGGGCGGGACATGCGCGGCATCGGCCCGAACAAGCGGCCGACCGCGTTGATCTTCCAGAACTTGGCGTTGTTTCCGCTGATGAGCGTGTGGGAGAACATCGCTTTCGCGCTCGAGGTCAAGGGCGTCGGTCGCCGCGCGCGGCGCGCTAAGGCGGACGAACTGCTCGACTTGATCGCGCTGCCGGGGCAGGGCGACAAGATGCCGAACGAGTTGTCCGGCGGGCAGAAGCAGCGCGTCGCCATCGCCCGCGCGTTGTGCGCCGAGCCCGACGTGCTGCTGCTCGACGAGCCGCTGTCGGCGCTCGACCTCAAACTGCGCCAGCGCATGCGCACCGAGTTGCGCGCGATCCAGCAGCGCGTCGGCATCACCTTCATCTACATCACCCACGACCAGGGCGAGGCGCTGACCATGTCCGACAACGTCGCGGTGATGAGCCAGGGCGTGATCGAGCAGGTCGCCGACGGCAACACTGTGTACGACTCGCCGCAGACCGCGTTCGTGGCGTCGTTCGTCGGCGAGAACAACTTGTTCGCCGGACGCGTCAGCGACTTGCATCAAGACGCGGGCGACGACTACGCCGTGGTCGATACGCCGGCGGGGCGCTTGCGCGCGCGCGCGCCGAAGCGCGACGGCGTCGCGCAACTCGCCGTCGGCGATGACGCCTATGTGTTCGTGCGCCCGGAGTCGCTGCGGTTCGCCGACGGCGATGATGACGATGGCGTCGGCGAAAACCGCATCGCCGCGACCGTGCGCCAGCGCGAGTTCGAGGGCAGTTGGTGGAAGGTGTTCCTCGAAGTCGAGGGCGCGCCGCGCACGGTCAAACTGTCGATGGTCAACGCCGGCGGCGAGGTCGGCCACAACGTCGCCGAGCGGGTTCATCTCGACTTCCCCGCCGCCGCCGCGGTCGCTACGCCGGTCGGGGACTTGGCCGACGAGACCTGATTGTTTGGCGATGGTGTCTGCGGCGATGGCGCGGTACTGGAAAAACTTCCTGCTCAAGAACGGCGCCGCGATCTCGGCTTATCTGCTGCTGTCGGTCGTGATCTGGCTCGGCATGCTGATCGTGCTGCCGCAGATCTTCATGTTCGACTTCTCGTTCCGCTTCAACCTGCCGCCGGCGCAGGTCGGCGGCGCGGCGGACGTCTATACGCTGTCGCACTACAAGTTCATGCTGTTCGGCAGCGAGCAGGCGACCGATTCGTACAACGTCATCGACGTCTCGGTGTTCGTGCGCACCATCGTCACCGCGATCTTCGTCACCGCGTTCGATCTCGCGCTGTGCTATCCGATCGCGTACTACCTCGCGCATGTCGCCGCCGGCGGCTGGGCGCGGCTGATGGTGATCGCGTTGATCATCCCGTATTGGGTCAACGAGTTGCTGCGCGCGTTCGCGTTCAAGATCATGCTCGGCACCACCGGCATCATCAACAACTTCCTGCTGTGGGCCGGCGTGCTCGACCAGCCGATTGACTTCATCCTGCACAACTACGCGCTGTACGCCGGGCTCGGCTACGCCTTCATCCTGCTGATGATCTTCCCGATCTACAACTCGATCGAGAGCCTCGACAAGAATCAAATCGAAGCGGCGCGCGATCTCGGCGCGCCGTGGTGGCGGATTCATCGCCGCGTGGTGATTCCATACGCCAAGCCCGGCATCACCTCCGGCTGCACCATGGTGTTCATGCTCACCGCCGGCGCGCTGGCGGCGCCGCAGATTCTCGGCGGGCCGAGCAGCCTGTGGTTCACGCAGATCATCTATCAATGGTTCAACCAGGGCAACAACTGGCAGCGCGGCTCGGCGTACGCGGTCGCGCTGCTGGTCTCGACCATCATCCTGGTGCTGGCGGCGATGAAGGCGTTCAAGGTCAAGTTGGGCGAGGTCGCGAAATGATGCTGAGCGAGGTCGCGAAATGATTCGGTTGGCGCCGGCGACTTCGGCGGGCGTCGCGCGCGCGTTCGGCATCGTGTTCGTGCTGGCGTTCTTCGCCTACCTGTTCGGTCCCTTGATCGTGATGGGCTTGTCGGCGTTCAACTCCTCGTCGTTCCCGCGCGTCGCGCCGTGGGACTGCTTCACGGTGGAGTGGTTCGAGGTGCTCGCCAACGACGACGACCTGATCACCGGGCTGAAGAACAGTTTGCTCATCGCCGTCGGCGTGGTCGTCCTCGCGGTGCCGCTGGGACTCGCCGGCGCGTTGATGCTGACTCAAGCGAGCGACCGGCTGCGGCCGTGGTACTACACCGTGGTGATCTCGCCGATCCTGATTCCCGGCGTCGTGCTCGGCATCTCCACGCTGGTGTTCTGGGACCGCATGGGGCGGATGTTCGGCGCCGGCTACGACTCGTTCTTCTACGACGGCATCTTCCTCACCATCGTCGGCCAATCAACTTTCGTCGCCGCCTACGCGATGCTGGTTTTCACCTCGCGCCTGCAGCGATTCGATTCGGTGCAAGAGGAAGCCGCGCTCGACCTCGGCGCGACCCATGTGCAGACCTTCCGCAAAATTCTGCTGCCGTTCCTCGCACCGGCGATCGCATCGGCCAGCGTGCTCGGCTTCCTCGCCTCGTTCGAGAACTACAACACCACGATCTTCACCATCGTCTCCCAATCCACCTTGACCACCGTGCTCGCCAGCAAGGTGCGCTACGGCATCAACCCGTCGATCAGCGCGCTGGCGGTGGCGATCATCGGCTTGACGCTGATCGGCGCGGTCTATTTCGAAGTGGTCAAGCGCCGCGAGGCGAAATACCAGCGCGAGATCGCCCGCCGCGTCAAAGCCGGCGCCGCCGACCGCGCCGCCAAGGCAAGCCTGCTGCGCAGCCCGGCGATGTGGCTGGTGACCGCGGTGTTCATCGCCGGCTTCGGCACGTTGTACTTCGCCGGCACCATCGGCGTCGAGGAATGCAAGACCGCATTGCAAACGCGCAAAGCCGCCGAGACCGAACGCAAGATCCGCGAGTTCAAGCGCAAGCAGATGTTCAAGCAATCCGCGCCTTCCTCCGCGCCAAGCGTCGCGCCCAAGACGCAGGACGAAGCCGCGGCGAAAGGCGCGGAAGGCTACGGCAACATTTTTTCGCCGCAAAACCTCGGCAAACAATCCGACACCGTGAACGACGATGCGGCAAAAGGCACCGAGAACTACAACAACTTGTTCTCGCCGCAGAACCTGCAGCAACCGGCGCAGGAATGACTGCGGGATGAGTGCTTTTTCTGTTAGCGTAGCGCGCCCGCGAGGACGCGCTTACTTCGACTACGCATGAGCATTCTCACCACCTGCATCGGCGCCTACCCGAAGCCCGACTTCGTGCGTTTGCCGGACTGGTTCAACCTGCCCGCCGGCCCCGACACCGCCGTGCCGACCGAGCGTTGGGCTGCGGCGATGCGGCGACTCGGCGACGACGCCGAAGCCGTCCTTGCGCGCGGCGTCGAGCAAGCGGTCGGCGATCAAGTCGCCGCCGGCATCGACATTCCGACCGACGGCGAAATCCCGCGCGAGAACTACATCCACTACCACTGCCGCCACCTCGACGGCTTCGACTTCGCGCATCTGACCGAGAAGGCGGTGCGCGGCGGCACCTATTCGGCGCGCTTGCCGACCATCCGCGGCGCGGTCTCCGCACACGGTGGCGCCGGATTCTTGGCGAACGACTGGCGGCGCGCGCAGCGTTGCACCGCGCGACCGGTGAAGATCACGATGCCGGGGCCGATGACCATCGCCGACACCAACTACGACGACCACTACCACGACCCGCGCAAACTCGGCGCCGACCTCGCCGACGCATTGAACGCCGAAGTGCTCGCGCTCGCCGCCGCCGGCTGCCGCCACATCCAGATCGACGAGCCGGTGTTCGCGCGCCGTCCGGCGGACGCGCTGGCGTTCGGCGTCGAGCATCTCGAGCGCGCGTTCCATCGCTGCCCGCCGACGGCGACGCGCATCGCGCACATGTGCTGCGGCTATCCCGACCGCCTCGACCGCGACGACTACCCGAAGGCGCAGCCGTCGGCGTACGCCCAAATCGCCGACGCGCTCGAGGACTCGTCGGTGCAGTGGTTGTCGATCGAAGACGCGCATCGCCACAACGACTTGGCGTTGCTCGAGCGCTTCGCCGAAACCACCGTCATCCTCGGCGCGGTCGCGATCGCCAGCAGTCGGGTCGAGTCGGTCGAGGAGATCCGCGCGCGGCTGCAAAGCGCGCTGCAGCACATCGACCGCGAGCGGCTGGTGGCGGCGCCGGACTGCGGCTTAGGTCTGCTCGGTCGCGACCTAGCGCGGCGCAAACTGCGCAACTTGAACGCGGCGGCGAAAAGCGTATAGCGCATCGTCGTCAAGCGCGTTGATGCGCGGTATGATTTAACCACGCGTTGCAACCGAAAAGCGCAAGCGAGAATCACCAACGCGAAATCACCAACGCAAAATCACCAGAAGAGTTTCACCATGAACGCCAAAGCAATGAACGCGAAAGCAAACGTCGCGCAAGAAAACGTCACCGACTCGACTCGACTCGCCGACGCCGACGAAATCGAAACGCTCCACCACTTCATCGGCGGGCGCCGCGTGTCCGGCGCGAGCGGGCGGTTCGGTGATGTGTACAACCCGGCGTTGGGTGCGGTCGCCAAGCGCGCGCCGTTGGCGAGTCAAGACGAGGTCGCCGCCGCGGTCGCGGTCGCCGCCGAGGCGTTTCCGGCGTGGGCGGCGGTGTCGCCGGCGCGGCGCGCGCAAGTGATGTTCGCCTTCCGCGACTTGATCCGGCGCAACATCGACGAGTTGGCGAAACTGGTGTCCGCCGAGCACGGCAAGACCCTCGAGGACGCGACTGGCTCGATCACGCGCGGCTTGGAGGTGGTCGAGTTCGCCTGCGGCATTCCGCATCTTCTCAAGGGCGAGTATTCCGAGGGCGTCGCCGGCGGCGTTGACAGTTGGAGCATGCGCCAGCCGCTCGGCGTGTGCGTCGGCATCACGCCGTTCAACTTCCCGGCGATGGTGCCGATGTGGATGTTCCCGCTGGCGATCGCCTGCGGCAACGCGTTCGTGCTCAAGCCGTCGGAGCGCGACCCGTCGTGCTCGCTGCGACTGGCCGAGTTGATGCACCAAGTCGGACTGCCCGACGGCGTGCTGAACGTGGTCAACGGCGACAAGGAAGCGGTCGATGCGCTGCTCGCCGACGCGCGCGTGCAAGCGATCAGTTTCGTCGGCTCGACCGCGATCGGCGAGTACATCTATCGCACCGGATGCGCCAACAACAAGCGCGTGCAGGCATTGTGCGGCGCGAAGAATCATATGCTGGTGATGCCCGACGCCGACATCGACCAAGCCGTGGACGCGGTCATCGGCGCGGCGTACGGCTCCGCCGGCGAGCGCTGCATGGCGATCTCGGTGGTGGTCTCGGTCGGCGACGCGCCGGCCGACGCGATGATCGAGAAACTGCTGCCGAAGTTGGACGCGCTCACCGTCGGGCCGTTCACCGACCCGGCGGCGCAGATGGGTCCGGTGATCAACCCCGACGCCAAGGCGCGCATCGAAAACTACATCGACCAGGGCGTCGCCGAAGGCGCGCAGTTGCTGCGCGACGGCCGCGGCGTGCGCGTGCCCGGCGCCGAGCGCGGCTGCTTCGTCGGCGCCACCGTGTTCGACCGGGTGACGCCGTCGATGCGCATCTACGCCGACGAGATCTTCGGCCCGGTGCTGTGCAT
>JBPCXC010000198.1:0-2150 GCA_051008875.1 bacterium | reverse complement strand
TCATCGCGCTGCTCGCCGGCATCGCCTTCAACCGCTTCGGCGTGCGCATCCCGGCGCCGCTGGACACCCTCGCCGGCTTGATGCAAAATGCGGTGCTGCCCTGCTCGCTGTTCGCGCTCGGCGCGGCGCTGACCAACTACGGCGTCGCCGGCCACTTGAAGCAAACTTGCGCGATCATCGTGCTCAAATGCGCCGCGTTCCCGCTGGTGGTGTGGCTCAGTTGCCGCTATGTGTTCGGCGTCGATGCGTTGTGGGCGATGGTCGCGACCTTGCTCGCGGCGCAGCCGGTCGGGGTCAACGCGTTCATCTTCGCCGAGCGCTACCGCGTCGCGCAGGCGCTGGCGACCACCGCCGTGTTCCTTTCCACCGTGTTCGCCTTGCTGTCGATTCCCGCGCTGCTGTATTGGATCGACTTGCAAGGTCTTCGTTGAGTCGCCGCCAACACCGCATGCCTGAAAAGAAGCTTAAAAAAAATCCCGCACAAAATCCCGTCGCGCCGCCGCCGATCGTGCGCGACGCGACTCGCGCCGACGCGCCGGCGCTGGCGGAGTTCAACCGCCGCATCGCGCACGAGACCGAAAATCTGTCGTTGATTCCCGAAGTCATCCGGCGCGGCGTCGAGGCGGTGTTCGACGATCCGGCGCGCGGCTTCTATGTGGTCGCCGAAGCGCGCGCCGAACTCATCGCCTCGCTGATGGTGACCACCGAATGGAGCGACTGGCGCAACGGCGCGTTCTGGTGGATTCAAAGCGTCTATGTAATCCGCGAATGGCGCCGGCGCGGGGTGTATCAATCGCTCTATCGCCACGTGCGCGAACGCGCCGCGCGCGACTCGGGCGTGTGCGGATTCCGCCTGTATGTCGAGCGCGACAACCGCGTCGCGCAACAGACCTACGCCGCTGCCGGAATGCGCCAGACGCGGTATAATTTATTCGAACAACTCAAGCCCGACGTCGCCTTCCACTTGGACCAAGACAAATGACGACTCCCGCCGCCGCTTGAACGATTTCTTCGACACCGACGACTCACATGCAACAACACTACGACAACATGGCGCCGTGCGACGGACTCAACTCGGTCGCGTTGACGCCGATTTCGTTCTTGCGCCGCGCCGCCGACGTCTATCCCGATCATCCGGCGGTGATCCACCAGCAGCGTCGCTACGACTGGCGCCAGACCGCGCAACGCTGCGCGCGACTTGGCGTGGCGTTGCGCCAACTCGGCGTCGCCTCCGGCTCGACCGTGTCGCTGATGGCGGCGAACACGCCGGAGTTGATCGAGGCGCATTACGGCGTGCCGATGTCCGGCGGCGTGCTCAACGCGATCAACACGCGCCTGGACGCGGACACGGTGGCATACATCCTGCAGCACGGCGACTGCCAGGTGCTGATCGCCGACACTTGCTTCTCGGGCGTGATCAAGCTGGCGCTGGCGCAACTCGATCGTCCGCCGATCGTGATCGACATCGTTGACGCGCAAGTCGCCCCGCCCGACGGCGGCGGCGAACGACTCGGCGCGACCACCTATGAAGAGTTGCTCGCCACCGCGCCGGACGAGATCGGGCGCGAGCATGAAGTATGGCAACCGCCCGAATCGGAATGGAGCGCGCTGACGTTGAACTACACCTCCGGCACCAGCGGCCGGCCGAAAGGCGTGGTCTATCACCATCGCGGCGCATATCTGATGGCGATGGGCACGATCGCCGCGTGGCAACTGCCGAAGCATCCGCGCTATCTGTACACCGTGCCGATGTTCCACTGCAACGGCTGGGGTCATGTGTGGACGATGGCGGCGATGGGCGGGACGTTGGTGTGCAGTCGCGCGATCAACGCCGAGACCATCTTCGACGCGATCGAGCGTCACCAGATTACCCACTTCGGCGGCGCGCCGATCATCCTGGCGATGCTCGCCGACGCGCCGGCGAAGATGCGCGAGCGGTTGCGGCGCAAGGTCGCGCACAGCGTGCAAGTGATGACCGCCGGCGCGCCGCCGCCGAGCGCGGTGCTGGCGAAGGTCGAGCAACTCGGCTTCGAGGTGACCCACGTCTATGGCTTGACCGAGACCTACGGCCATGTGATGTATTGCGACTGGCGGCGCGAATGGCGCGACCTGCCGCGCGAACGCCAAGCCGAACTGAAGTCGCGCCAGGG
>JBPCXC010000197.1:0-4049 GCA_051008875.1 bacterium | reverse complement strand
GTTCCGATGATGCCGACTAGGCTGTTTGGAATTCTCGCTACATAATCAACCCGATACTCGGCATCTTCAAAAGCAGTTCTGCGCGCATCGAAGTCGTTTGGGTCCGGCGTATCCAACACCGCCGATGTCGGCGCGGTGCGAGGAAAAAGATGGCGAACGGATTCAAGGGCGGGTGATGTGCTGCCACCGCCACTGCCACTGCCACCGCCACCGCCACCGCAAGCGGCGAGACCGACGAGGACGATGCCGCAGAGCAAAACCACAAGCACGCGATGCGCGAGTTGGCACATGATGTTTGATATTTTCACAGGTCTGGATTGTTTTCGCCAAGTGTTGTGTTCAGAAAATATCTCAGTGTGAAATCTCATGTTGCAGGTGCGGGCGAAAACATAGCACATCCGCACGCCGACGGCAAACGCGTGCGCGGGTCGGTCGCATTCGCGCGCGCAAAAAAACGCCCCGATGCGCGATCGGGGCGTTGGTCGGTTAACGTCGCGAGCGTTCGCGGCGCGTTCGGCGCGCGGTCACAGGCTGTAGTACATCTCGAACTCGCATGGATGGGTTTCCATCTGCAAGCGGTTGACGTCCACCATCTTCATCTCGATGTACGCGTCGATCGCGTCGTCGGTGAACACGCCGCCGACGGTCAGGAACTCGCGGTCGTTGTTGAGCGTCATCAGCGCGTTCGCCAGGCTGTGCGACACGGTCGGAATCTTCTTCTCTTCCTCCGGCGATAGGTCATACAGATCGCGGTCGTCGGGTTCGCCCGGGTGGATCTTGTTCTTGATGCCGTCAATGCCGGCCATCAGCAACGCCGAGAACGCGAGATAGGGATTGGCGGTCGAATCCGGGAACCGGATCTCGATGCGCCGCCCTTTCGGGTTCGCCTCATACGGAATGCGGCACGCCGCCGAGCGGTTGCGCGCCGAATACGCCAGCAGCACCGGCGCCTCGAAGCCCGGCACTAGGCGCTTGTAACTGTTGGTGCTGGCGTTGGAGAAGGCGTTGATCGCGCGCGCGTGCTTGAAGATGCCGCCGATGTAATGCAGCGCGGTCTCGCTCAGCTCGCCGTAGCCTTCGCCATTGAACAGGTTCTTGCCGCCCTTGAACATCGACATGTGCACATGCATGCCGCTGCCGTTGTCGCCGACCAGCGGCTTGGGCATGAAGGTCGCGGTCATGCCGTGGTTGTGCGCGACGTTGTGGATGACGTATTTGAGCAGTTGCACCTCGTCGGCCTTCTTCACCAGCGAGTTGAAGCCGATGCCGATCTCGCCCTGGCCGGCGGTGCCGACCTCGTGGTGATGCACTTCGACCTGCAGTCCCATCTCGGCGAGGATGCTGCATATCGCCGAGCGCACATCGGACTGGCTGTCCACCGGCGGCACCGGGAAATAGCCGCCCTTGACGGTCGGGCGGTGGCCGGTGTTGCCGTCGTCGTAGTCCTTGCCGCTGTTCCACGCCGCTTCGGTCGAGTCGATTTCGTAGAACGCGTTGCCCATCTCGTTGCCCCACACCACCGAGTCGAACAGGAAGAACTCGTTCTCGGGGCCGAAATACGCGGTGTCGGCGATGCCGCTGTCGCGCAGATACTCTTCGGCGCGCTCGGCGGTCGAGCGCGGGTCGCGGTCGTAGCCCTGCATGTCCTCCGGCTCGATCACGCTGCAGCGCAGGTTCACGGTGGTCTCCTGATAGAACGGATCGATCTGCGCCGAGTTCGGGTCGGGCATCAGGATCATGTCGGATTTATCAATGCCCTTCCAGCCGGTGATCGACGAGCCGTCGAACATCTTGCCGCGCGCGAAAGTGGATTCATCCACCGCGTCGGTCGGCACGGTGACATGCTGCTCCTTGCCGCGCGTGTCGGTGAAGCGAAAATCAACGAACTTCGCCTCGTGTTCTTTGATGAGTTTCAGCGTATCCGCTACAGACATTGTTTGGTTGACCTCGTTGAGTGTGACGATTGATATGGACCCGCCACAACAAACCGCACCGGGCGGATGGCTGGGCTTTACGGCTGGGCTTGACGATAGCGATGGCGACCGATGGCGGTGCAAGAATCGAACACCGACGGCCACGGCGCGCGCGGCGGCATCGCAATACAGCCGCGGAGGATAACGTGCGCGCGGGCGATTGTCAAACGGTTATTTCACCGCGCGCGCCGTCCGCGGGATCGGCGACGCGCAAAGTCTACGCTGCCCGCGTCCGCGCCTAGCGATCGTCGCTGTCTGGCGTCCGCGCAGATTCGCCGCTATTCTGACCCGACGCGGTTTCGCCGGTCTCTGTACTCGACGCGCCTTCGCCAGCCTCGAGCACCGGCGTGGACGGCGTGGCTTCGGCGACGTTGCACAAGTCAGTGTTGGCATGCGCCCGGTCGTACAGTCCTTTGGCGATCAGCGACAGCCCACCGGTCGCCAGTCCGGCCCACACGGTCACGCCGGTCTGCAGCAACTTCGCCGGGTCGCTGCCGGCCTCGATCCGCGGCTGCGCCAACGTGCCGCCGAGGCGCACGATCTTGACCAGCGACGAGGGATTGATGCCGAAGCCCTTGCGCGCCTTCGGCAGCAGCACGATCTGCAGCGATTCGTCGCTGAAGTCGGCCTGCCCGCCGCCGAACACGGTCACCTTGTCGGTCTTCATCGCCAGCCCGTTCTCGGTCGCCGCCATGCCGTCGGTGATGTCGAAGCGCATCCAAGCGCATTCGACATTGACATACTCGCCGATCGAGCGGAATGGATTGATCACCGTGACTAGGTTGGAGAAGATATCGCCGCCGACCGCGTCCAAGCGATCGTTCTTGATCCGTGTTTGATTCAGCCGCAACGACACGCGTCCGTCGGCGGCGGCGGCGAAGTCGGCGACCGAGCGCCCTTGCGCGGCGAATTCAATCTCGGCGTCGAAAGTGCCGCCGTCGAGATACGCGTCCTCGCGCAGCGCGAGCAAGCCGACGGTATCCAAGCCGTGGCCGGTCATCGTGAACCGCGCCGCTGGCGGCTCGGCGGCGGCGTCGAGCGCGAAATCAATCGCCAGTTCGCCCTGCCCGATCCGCCCGGCGATGGTCTGGTGCAACGCGCCTTCGCGCAAGTCCAATTGCATGGTCGCGTCGCGGATGCGCAACTGGCGGTTGTTGAACTCCTCGGCGGCGAGGGCGATGCGCGCATCGAACGTGCCAGCCCAGCCGAGGCCCAGCGGCGCGGTCGGAAACAGCCGCGTCTTCTTCGCCGCCGGCGTCAGCAGATCAACCAGATCGAGCCGCCGCGCGCGCAAATCGCCCTCGATCCATGCTACCGCATTCGGATTGCCCTCCGCTTGCCGGTGCCACGCCAAGGTGCCGCGCAGATCGCTGGCGCCGATCTCGATCTCCATCTTGGCGTGGCTGCGGTGCGCATCGGCTTTGAGGCCGACGCGCCCTTCGATCGGGTTGTCGGGATTGAGCGCGGACGCGTTCGCCAGCCCAAGATTGGCGACGCGCGTCGCCGCGAACTCGACCTCCAAATCGGCGCGCTCGAGCGGATCGAAACGCCCGATCCCGCCGCGCAACGCGATGTGAGCATCGGGTGTGCGCAACGTCGCGGCGAGGTTCTCGATCACCGGCGCGCCTTCGGCGAGCGTCAGATCGAACGCCAAATCCAACGCCGCGCCCGGCGGTCGCAGTCCTTTCCACGTCGGCGGCAGCAACGCCTCGGCGGGACCGCTGGCGGTGAAATGAAAGTCGCCTTGCAGCGGCGCGAACGCGGCGACCGTGCCGGACATGTTCGCCTCCGCATGATCCGCCAGCGACGACGCCGCGATCTCGCCGACGCGCCAGTCGGCGATGCCGGCGGAAGTCACCCGCGCCGCGCCGCGCAACGGCATCAACGCCAGCGCGGTGTCGGCGAACGGCGCCCACGCCGCCGGCAGATGCGCGCGCGCAAGCGACAGGCGTTGCGCCGCGACTGCGATCTCGGCGCGCATCGCCACGCCGAGATCGCGGATTGCGCCGCGCGCGGTCACCGCCATCGTTGCGTCGTCGATCGCGGCGTCGAGATCGGTCAGATGGAACGCGCCGT
>JBPCXC010000196.1:0-4135 GCA_051008875.1 bacterium | reverse complement strand
CGATGCTCGATCCCAACCCGCCGCACCGCCCGACGCCATGAGCGTGGAGGCGATCATCCTCGCCGCCGGTCGCGGCGTGCGCATGCGCTCCGACTTGCCGAAGTCGCTGCATGTCATCGGCGGCGCGCCGATGCTGGCGCATGTCATCACCGCGGCGCGCGCGACCGCGCCGGACAAGATCCATGTGGTGATCGGACGCGACGGCGATGCGGTGCGCGCGGCGATGGCGAATGCGATGGCGGATGCGGCGGCGGACGAGTGCGCGATCAACTGGGTCACGCAGGATCAGCCGCGCGGCACCGCGCATGCGGTGATGCAGGCGATGCCGGCGGTCGATCCGGCGGCGACCGCGCTGGTGTTGTACAGCGACACGCCGTTGATCAGCGCGGCGACGATGCGGTCGCTGCTGGCGGCGGCAAGTGAAGGCGAAGGCGCGATCGGCTTGCTGACCGCCGAGGTGGACGACCCGATTGGTCTCGGGCGAATCGTGCGCGACCGCGACCGACGAATCGTTCGCATCGTCGAAGAAAAAGACGCCGACGAAGCGCAACGCAAGATTCGCGAATGCAACGCCGGCGCGCTCGCCGCGCCAGCCGCCGTGCTCAACGCCGCGCTCGCCAAGATCAACGACGACAACGCGCAGCGCGAGTTCTACTTGACCGACGCGATCGCGCACGCCGCCGCCGACGGCACCGCGATCGTCGCGCGCGCGCCGACGGCGCACGAAGAGACCATCGGCGTCAACTCGCACGCCGACCTGGCGCGCGCCGAGCGCGTGTTCCAAGCCGCCTGCGCGCGCGTGCTGCTCGAGCAAGGCGTGTGCCTGCGCGACCCGGCGCGCTTCGACCTGCGCGGACGATGCGCCTTCGGGCGCGGCTGCGTGGTCGATGTCAACGTCGTCCTCGAAGGCGAAGTCGCGATCGGCGACGACTGCCGCATCGGCGCCAACACCATCATCCGCGACAGCCGCATCGGCGACGGCAGCGTGATCGATTCCAACTGCGTCATCGACGGCGCGACCGTCGGCGCGCGCTGCCGCATCGGCCCGTTCGCGCGGCTGCGTCCGCAAGCGGAGATCGGCGACCAAGCGCGCGTCGGCAACTTCGTCGAGATCAAAAAGAGTTTCATCGGCCGCGGCTCGAAGGCGAATCACTTAAGTTACATCGGCGACAGCGAAGTCGGCGCCGGCGTCAACGTCGGCGCCGGCGTGATCACCTGCAACTACGACGGCGCGAACAAGCATCGCAGCGTCATCGGCGACGACGTGCTGGTCGGCTCGAACAGCCAACTGGTCGCGCCGGTGACCATCGGCGACGGCGCCACCATCGGCGCCGGCTCGACCATCACCGCCGACGTCGCCGCCGGCACGCTCGCGGTAGGCCGCGCACGCCAACGCAGCATCGCCGGTTGGACACGCCCGGTGAAGCGGGCGAAATGACGATGGCGTCGTCGCGATTCAACATCATGCGCCTCGGCATGAACGCACGACATGCGCGAAAGTCGAATGCACGTCAGCGCGGAACCACCGATTGGACGCGTCCGATGATAACGGGCGAAGTGACGATGGCGTCGTTTCGTTTCAACATCACGCACTTCGGCATCGACGCATCGACATGCGCGGAAATCGAACGCGCGCCAGCTCAGCATCGCCAGTTGTACGCGGGCGATGAAACAGGTGAAGTAACGATGGCGTCGTTGCGATTTAACATCATGCGTTTCAACATCACGCGCATACGCATCGGCGCACCAACATGTGCGGGATAGTCGGCGCGGTTGGCGCGGACGATGTGCTGCCGTTGCTGCTCGACGGCTTGCGGCGGTTGGAATACCGCGGCTACGACTCCGCCGGCGTCGCGGTGATTGACGCTGGCCGCCTGACGCGCATCCGCAGCGTCGGGCGCGTCGCCGACTTGGAGCGCGCCATCGGCGACGGCGCTGCCCTCGGTGGCGCGACCGGCATCGCCCACACCCGCTGGGCGACGCATGGTCCGGCGACCGAAGCCAACGCCCACCCGCACACCGGCGACGAGACGTTGGCGCTGGTGTGCAACGGCATCATCGAAAACCACGAGACGCTGCGCCGCGAGCAACAAGCGGACGGCTTCGAGTTCGCGTCGCAGACCGACACCGAAGTGGTGGTCAACGAAGTGCGCCGACACTTGCGCGACGGATCCGATTTGCTCGCGGCGGTGCAGGCGACATTGACCGTGCTCGAGGGCGCGTATGCGATCGGCGTGGTCAGCGCGCACGAGCCGCGGCGCTTGATCGGCGCGCGCCACGGCTCGCCGCTGGTGGTCGGCATCGGCGACGGCGCGGCGTACATCGCCTCGGACATGGCCGCGCTGGTCTCGGTCACGCGCGACTTCCAGGTGCTCGAGAACGGCGACGTGGTGGACATCAACGACGGCGCGATCGCGATCCTCGACCATCGCGGACGCGCGCAGCAACGACCGCGACGCACTTGCTCGCTGTCCGCCGACGCGATCGAGTTGGGCGACTACCGCCACTACATGCTGAAGGAAATCCACGAGCAAGGCGTCGCCATCGCCAACGCGCTGGAAGGACGCATCGCCGGCGCGCGACTGCTGGAGCAATGCTTCGGCGTCGACGCGGCTTCGATCTTCGACCGCACGCGCGCGGTGCGCATCCTCGCCTGCGGCACCAGTTACCACGCCGGCTTGGTCGCGAGTTACTGGTTCGAGAGATACGGCGTGCCGTGCCGCGCCGAGATCGCGAGCGAGTTCAGATCGCGCGCGCACGCGGTCGAGGACGATTGCCTGGTGGTGACATTGTCGCAGTCCGGCGAGACCATCGACACGCTGTCGGCGCTCGAGGTCGCGCGCGCGCAAGGCTTCGAGCGAAGTTTGACCATCTGCAACTCGCCCGAGAGTTCGCTGGTGCGCGCCTCCGACTTGGCGCTGATGACCCATGCCGGCGCCGAGATCGGGGTGGCTTCGACCAAGGCGTTCACCACGCAGTTGGTCGCGCTGCGCCTGCTGGTGATCGCGCTCGGGCGACGCTTCCGCATGACCGCCGCGGACGAGGCGCGGTTGATCGCCGAGTTGCGCGAGTTGCCGGCGAAGGTGGAGAAGGCGATTGCGCTGGAGCCGTTGATCGCCGACATCGCCGAGCAGTTCGCCGACAAGCAGCACGCGTTGTTCCTCGGCCGCGGCGCGCATTATCCGATCGCGCTCGAAGGCGCGCTGAAGCTCAAGGAGATCTCCTACATCCACGCCGAGGCGTATCCGGCGGGCGAGTTGAAGCACGGTCCGCTGGCGTTGGTCGATGCCGACATGCCGGTGATCTCGGTCGCGCCGAACGACCGCTTGATCGCGAAGTTGAAAGCCAACATCGAAGAGGTGCGCGCGCGCGGCGGCAAACTGATCGTGTTCGCCGACCCGGAGTCGAACATCACCGCGCAGGACAATCTGCAAGTCATCAACATCGCGCCGGTGGACAGTTCGATGGCGCCGATCATCTACACCATCCCGCTGCAACTGCTCGCCTATCACGTCGCGCTGATCAAAGGCACCGACGTGGACAAGCCGCGCAATCTGGCGAAGTCGGTCACGGTGGAATGAACGCGCGCGACGACATCAACGCGCGCGATGGAATCGAAACGGCGAGCGTCTATCAAAAAATCTACGCGGTGGTGCGGCGCATCCCGCGCGGCGCGGTGGCGAGTTACGGACGCATCGCGCGGATGGTCGGCGCCAGCGCGCGCCAAGTCGGCTACGCGATGGCGGCGACGCCGTCGGGGCAAGGCATTCCGTGGCATCGCGTGATCAACAGCCAAGGCAAGATCAGCGCGCGCAAAGACGGCGACGGCGATGCGCGCCAACGCGAACTTTTGCTGGACGAAGGCGTGGTGTTCGATCGCGATGGGCGAATTGACTTCGAGCGATTCGGCTGGGTCGAGGACGACCCGCGACAAGCGACGTTGCTTCCGCCGCGCGATGACTGACCCGCCGCGCATCGTCGTCACCACCGGCGACCCGGCGGGAATCGGCCCGGAGATCGCGCTGAAGGCGGCGGCGTCCTCCGCCTTCGATGAACACGCGCGCATCGTCGCCGTCGGCGATCGCGCGATGATGCAGCAACGCGCGCAGTCGTTGGCGCGCGCGCGCGGCGTCGT
>JBPCXC010000195.1:0-6551 GCA_051008875.1 bacterium | reverse complement strand
GTCGAGAAGCGATCGATGGCATAGCGCAGCGCGGTCACGCGCCCGCGCTCGTCCGCCGCCCAGGCGATCCGCCGCCCCGGCCGAATGCGCCGCAACGCGCCGGCCTGCTCCAACCCCGCCACCGCATACGCCTCGGCGACGCGCAACCCATGCCGCGCGAAAATCCGCGACAAGGTGTCGTGACGATTGACCGTGGCGGTCGTCCAGTCGCGCCGCGCCGACGGATCGGCGGGCTCGGGCGGGTAGGGGGGCGGCGTGGTTTCGAGCGCGTTGATGGGGTCGATCGTGCGCTCGTGCATCGCGTTGATCGAGTCGACCGCGTGATTGATCGTCGCAGTCGGTGACGATGCGGGATGCGTCGGCGTCGAATCTAACTTGATCATCGCGCTCGGCGACGATGTCGTCGGCGTCGAATCCAATCGCGTCGCATCGTGCTGACGCGACGGCTGAATCGCGTTGGTCGCGGTCGCGGTCACGCTGGATGCGATCGAGGTCGCGCTGGACGCGAGCGGATCGGCGCTCGGCGCGATCGAGGCCGACGGCGCATTGAGCGCGACATAGGCGGCGACCAACGCGCCGATGGTGACCGCGCCCGCGACCAGATGGCGAATGCGCGCGCTCATGCGGAGTATTGTGCGACGTGTTTCACGGAGTTCGGCGGCATCGGGCAGCGTTCGGCGCAGCGGCGGGGCGGCATTCGCGTCGAGGCGAATGGCCATCGGTCGGCCCGGACGACCTGCTTGGCGGCGATTGGCAATCACAATTTGGCGCGGCGAAGGACTCGGGAAAACATTCGAAAAACCAGCAAAAAGCCGCGTGCGCCGCATTGTACGGACATTCACACGCCGAGTCAAAATCGCCAAGAGCGATTTTTCGCGATCGTAAGCGAGCCCGAAGGGCGCGTATCAGGATGATACGCGCAAAGACGGCGTGAGGAGCGTTTGCTTTCGACGACGTCCGCGCGAAGCGAGTCCGAAGGGCGCGCATCACCGACGATACCAGCAAAAACCGCTATATAATCCGCGACATGCCAACCCAACGCCAAACTTGCGTCATCCGGCGTCACGATGTCCGCCGCACCCGCCGCCACGGCGCATGCTCGCGATGACGAACGACCGCACCGAAGATCTGCATGAACTCGACCGCGGGGCGGAGGAGGTTTTGTTGCGGCGGGAGTTGAGTGAGCGGCTGGCGGGCGGCGGGCGGTTGCGAGTTAAGGCGGGGTTTGATCCGACCGCGCCTGACTTGCATCTTGGCCACACCGTGCTGCTGAACAAGATGCGTCAGTTTCAGCAGCAGGGGCACGAGGCGATTTTTTTGATCGGCGACTTCACCGGGCTGATCGGCGATCCGTCGGGCAAGAGCGAGACGCGCAAGGCGATGACGCCGGCGCAGATCGAGGACAACGCGAAGACGTATCGCGAGCAGATTTTCAAGATCCTCGATCCGCAACGCACCGTGATTGACTTCAACTCGCGATGGATGAGCGAGATGGGCAGCGCCGGCTTGATCGGACTCGCCTCGCGGCATACGGTCGCGCGTATGCTCGAGCGCGACGACTTCAAGAAGCGCTATGCCGCCGGCGATCCGATCGCGGTGCACGAGTTCCTCTATCCGCTGGTGCAGGGCTATGATTCGGTCGCGCTCAAGGCCGATGTCGAACTCGGCGGCACCGACCAGAAGTTCAACCTGCTGGTCGGGCGCGAACTGCAGAAGCAATACGGCCAGCGTCAGCAGGTGGTGATCACGATGCCGCTGCTCGAAGGGCTGGACGGCGTGCGCAAGATGTCGAAGACCTACGGCAATCACATCGGCATCGCCGACGCGCCGGACGAGATGTTCGGCAAGATCATGTCGCTCTCGGATGAACTGATGTGGCGTTACTTCGAGTTGCTGAGTTTTCGCTCGAACGCCGACTTGGCGAAGTTGCGCGGCGCGGTCGAGCAGGGCATGAACCCGCGCGACGCCAAGTTCGAGTTGGGCGCGGAGATGGTCGCGCGATTCCATTCCGACGCCGACGCCGCGCGCGCGCAGCGGGCGTTCATCGAGCGCTTCCGCGAAGGGCGCATGCCGGCGGACATGCCGGCGCTGGAGTTGGCGGCGGACGGGAGTTTGCCGATCGCCAACTTGCTGCAGCGCGCCAACTTGGTGGCGACGACTTCGGACGCGATGCGCATGATTGACCAAGGCGCGGTGCGCGTGGACGGCGAGAAGATCGGCGACCGCCGGATGATGGTCGAGGTCGGCGCCGAGCATGTCTATCAAGTCGGCAAGCGAAAGTTCGCGCGCGTCACGCTGTGCGCCGCATGATCGTGCTTGAGCGCGCAACGATGTTCGCGTCGTCGGCGTATAAGTCGCGCGCGTCGGTGGCGAAGAGGTCGCGTGTTTGTTCGCGTGTTTCGTCGCGCGCGTGGTTGCGTGCTTGGTTGATTGCGGCATCGCTGGCGACGGCGACCGTGACGCTGGCGCAAGTCGGCACCGCGACCGACGTGGTGATCGATGCCGCATCCAACACCGCGTCCAACGCGGCGCTCGACGTCGCGCTCGACGCCGTGACCGACACCGTGACCGACACCGTGACCGACGCCGCGACGCCGCAAGCGGACGCCGCGACCGACGCCGCGCCCGTCGCGCCGTCGCGGAGCAATGCCGCAGCCGACGCCGCGACCGACTGCGCCGCCATCCGCATCCCCGAGGACGACGGCGTGCTGACGCGCGCGGAGCGCATCGCGTTGCTCGACCGCATCCTGCTCGACTCGCTCAACACGCCATGCCCGGCGGTCGACTCCGTCGGCGGTGGCGGTGGCGCAAGTGGTGGTGGTGGCGTCGCTGGCGACGGCATCGAAGGCGCGGACGGCGACTCAGGCGAAGCCGCGACCGCCGCCGCCAACGCCGCCGCATCGATTCCCGCTGGCGACATTCAAGGCGAGCGAGCGGAGGCGTCCGACGCCGCGCCGCGCGAGCGGTCCGATGCGACCGCCAACCGCGATCCGGCGGCGAAGGATTATCGTCGCGCCGGCGATGAGTCCAACGGCAAGATTCCGGATGACATTCCGTCGGCAAAAAACGACGACATCATCGCCAAGCAGTTCCGCCAAGCCGCGATCGAGGAGACCGATCCAGTGGTCAAGGCGAAGTTGTGGAATGAATACCGCCGCTACAAGAACCTGCCCGAAAAGAAAGTTCCCGAGTCGGGCGCGGCGGCGAACGAAATGGTCGAAGCCAAGTCCAAGCCGTGA
This sequence comes from bacterium, assembly GCA_051008875.1. Classification (GTDB taxonomy): domain Bacteria; phylum Pseudomonadota; class Gammaproteobacteria; order Arenicellales; family Poriferihabitantaceae; genus JAHRAW01. Next base: position 3,312 of record JBPCXC010000195.1, on the reverse strand, counting down.
TCCGATTTTCCATCTGAACCGCAACCCAAAAACTCATGCACCATTCCCCGCCGCGCCGATGGCGCCTGTCCACCGCGCGATGGCGTCGGCTTCCGTCGTTATCGTCATTGCTCACGCTGTCGCTGGTCGCCATGCTCGGCGGTTGCGCCGGCGTCAATCAACTTGGCGAGCGCATCGACGGCTTGGGCGGCAGCACCGCGCAGGCGCCGGCGGTCGGACCGCAGCATTCGTCCGAGTTCGGCCAGAGCGAAGCCGAGGCGGCGGTCGCGCACTTGCCGAAGATTGATGTCATCGTGCCGGTGTTCGATCCCAATCTGCCGGAGGACTCCGACACTTGGGAGAAGAAGGGCATTTACCCCGAGTTGCGTCGCGCCGAGTCGAATCGATTCGCGTTGAAGATGAAGGCCGCGCTCGAGGACACCAACGTGTTCGGTTCGGTGCGGGTGACGCCGAGCGCGAGCGCGACCGGCGAGTTGTATGTGCTCGGCAAAATCCTGCAGTCCAACGGCGAGGACGTGCGCATCAACATCGCCGTCGCCGACATCTCCGCGCGCAAATGGCTCGACCGCGACTTCAGCCATCGCGTCAAGGAATCGTTCCAGACCGACTTGCGCAACAAGGGCAAAGACCCGTATGAGCCGGTGTTCGCCGATGCCGCCGCGCACGTCGTCGAGCAACTGAGCCGCCGCGACGCCGCCGCGTTGGACGACTTGCGACTGCTCGGCGAACTGCGCTTCGGCGCGAGTTTGTCGGAGGAGACGTTTGCACGTTATCTGCGCACGCGCAACGGTCGCGTCAGCGCGGTCGCGGCGCCCGCCGCCGACGATCCGATGCGCACGCGCATCCAGCCGATCCGCGTGCGCGACCAGTTGTTCATGGATGAAATGCAAACGCATTACACCGACTTCAACCAGCGACTCGACAGCAGTTATCTGATTTGGCAGCAGCAGAGTCTGCTGGAGGTGAAGGCGGCGCGCGAAGCCAAGCGCAAGTCGATCGCCAAGGGAATCCTCGGCGGTCTGCTGGTGGTCGCCGGGGTTGCCGTCGGTGCGCAAGCCGACAACAACGTCGGCGAGGAGATCGCCTCGGTCGGCGCCACGGTCGCCGGCGCGCTGGTGCTCGGCTCGAGTTTCCAAGACCGCGCGGAAATGAAGATGCACCGCGAAGCGCTCGCCGAGTTGGGCAAGTCCATCGACATCGAAGTTGCGCCGCAGGTGGTCGAATACGAGAACAAGACCGCCGAGTTGAGCGGCGACGCCGCCGAGCAATACGCGCAGTGGATCGAGTTCCTGAAACGCATTTACGAACTCGAGGCGACGCCGGACAAGGAGTTGTAGTTTCGGCATGTCCGCGGACACGATCGAAGATCGAATCGCCGACGCGCGCCTTAAGTGGCGCAACCGGATTCTCGCTGCGCTGGCGCTGGCGATCATCGCCTTGGCGGGCGCGGTGGTTTACTTAAGTGTGCAACTTGGAGGCGAAGGTTGGTTTCCGTTCAACTTGATTTCCGCACCGCCGCGCGAAGAGTCCGCCGCATCGACTTCCAATGCGCCGACGCCCGCGCTTGCGCCATCGGAAACATCGACAGCAACGACAACAGCGGCAACATCGACTACTGCGGCGACTGAACAAATCGCGCAGTCCGACGACGACGATGATGATGATTCATCGCGCCAAGATTTCATTCGCGAGTTGGCGGCGTATGAAGCCGAAGTCGAGCCGCGGATCGCGGCGTTGCGATTGCCCGTGTGGGCGGATGGAAAATACGCGCCCGAGGCGTTGAAAGCGCGCGCGGTCGAGCGATTCGCCGCGCACGACTATGCGCGCGCGCGTGAAGTTTTGCGCGAAGCCGGCGCGGTGGTCGCGCAAGCCGAAGCGGACTATGCGGCGCAACTGGCGACCGCCAAGCGCGCCGCGCGCGAAGCGTTCGCCGCCGACGATGCGCCGCGCGCCGAGCAATCTTTGCGCGAAGCGTTGCGCTTGGACCCGCAAGACGCCGAGATGCTCGCCTTGCAGCCGCGCGTCGCCGCGCTCGCGCAGGTGTTGGAACAGTTGCGCGCGGCGGATGTCGCCAACAAGGAGAATCGTCCGCGCAAGGAGGTCGCCGCGTTGCAGCGCGCGCTCGCGCTCGACCCGTCGCGCGCCGACATCCAGTCGCGTTTGCGCGCGCTGCAGGCGAAAGTGAAGGCGCAGCGTTTCGCCGCCGCCGCCGGACGCGCGCATGACGCGTTGCAGGCGGGCGAGTTGAACGCGGCGCAGCAGCACCTCGCCACGGCGCGCAAAATCTCGCCCGACGACGCCGAGGTCGCCGCGCTGACATCGCGTCTGCAGCGCGCGCGCATCGAGCGCGAGTTCGCCGCCGAGTTCGCGCTCGGCGGTGACGCGACGCAGCGCGACGACTGGACTACGGCGGTCGCGCATTTCCAGCGCGCGCGGCAACTCAAGCCGAACGACAAGTCGGCGATCGAGCAGCACGACGCGGCGCAGCGCATCGTCGTCGCCGCGCGCGAACTCGAGTCGCTGTTGGCGCAGCCGCATCGCCTCGGCGACCGCGCGGTGCACGCCGCGGCGGGCGCGTATGCGCGCGAGGTCGAGCCGCTGCTCGGCGCCAGCGCGCACCTACGCGAACGTCACCGCGCGTTGCTGCGCGCGGTCGCCGCGTATGCGACCGAAGTGCCGGTGGTGGTGGTCTCGGACAACGCCACCGAGATCATCGTGCGCGGCGAAGGACGCGTCGGCAAAACCTTGCGCCGCACCATCCAACTGCGCCCGGGACGACGCGTGTTCGAAGGCTCGCGACTCGGCTACAAGTCGAAGTTGGTCGAGTTGTCGATCGCGCCCGGCGCGGTCGGGATGGAAGTCAGCGTGATCTGCGATGAACGCATCTGACCGCGCCGCCGCCGCCACGCAGCGCGCGCATTGACCGCGATGATCGAGCAAGAGATCAACACCGCGCGGCGCAGTTTCCGCGTGCGCGTCGTGCTCGTCGCGCTCGGCGGATTCATGTTGCTCGCGGTGGCGTTGCCGCTCGCGTATTTCGGGCGCGTGATCGTGTTTCAAGTCACGCCGGAACTGGCGGCGCAGCGCGTGGTCGCGTCGCTGCAGTCCGATGTCGGCGCGGTGTTCGGTTCGCGCGCGTATGTGCTCGGTTCGCGCGCGACGTTGCGCTTCGACGCGTCCGGTTTCATCGGCGAGGCGGTCGAGGTTGATTTCGCCGCCGCGCGCGTGCGGCGCGTGCAAGTCGAACTGCGCGCCGCGCCGGTCAAGGTGGTGATCACCACCGAGCCGTCGCTGGCGGACACCCGCTGGCGC
>JBPCXC010000194.1:0-2248 GCA_051008875.1 bacterium | reverse complement strand
GCTAAGCGCGAATCGTCGCCGCGCGCAGCATGCGGTGATGTCGCCCAGCGTCACCGCGTGCCGCGCGAACAACGGCTGCAGTTGCGCCGCGAAGCGCGCCTCGTCGAGTCGCATCAACTCGTCGGCGCGCGCGCGGTCGCACGACCACACCAGCGCGCACCGCCCGTCCGCCAGCGGCAGCATCGCCGCCGGTCCGGTGTCGAGGAAGCATTGCCACGCGGTCGCGCGATGCGCGCCGGCGATGGACACGGTCGCGATGATCGCATCTTGCTCGAAGTCGTGGAAGTCGGTGCGCATGCCGCATAACTCGCGCACGCGCGATCGCGCGCCGTCGGCGCCGACCAGCAAGCGCGTCTCGAGTTTCATTTGCGGCAACGCGACTCGCACACGCATGCCATCGCGCGCGGCGGCGTCGGCGAGATCGGAATCGATCGCGACGATCTCGGCGTTGTCGAACAACGTCGCATGATAGTTCTGCCGCAACTTCGCGATCATCGCCGCCAGCAGCACGCGGTTGTCGACGATATGGCCAAGGCAAGGCAGACCGAGATCGCCGGCGCGAAACGAAATCCGCGCCGCGCCGTCGCGCTCCCACACCTCCATCGCGCGATACGGGCTGAGCAACCCGGCGTCGCGCGGCCACACCTCCAACGCCGCGAGCAAGTTGGCGGCGGCGAGATTGGTCGCGCTGACTCGTTGCTCGGACTCGACTGAGCGCTCAATCGCCCGCGCCTCGACCAACGCGACCTTCAACCCCTGACGCGCAAACAAACACGCGCTCGCCGCGCCAATCAACCCGGCACCGACCACGACCACATCGAAGCGCGCGGTTTTCGCGTCATGCGCGCGCATCATCGGCTTTGGCACCGCATTGGTTGCGCGCTGTCATCAACGCGTTGGCGCAGTTGCATCAATCCCGCGCCGCGTTCGGCGCAAGCGGAAGGCCGGCGCCGAGGCGCGAGTGGGTTGCGCGCAAGCCCATCGTGCGGCGCAGCAGCAGGCGTTTCGCCGGCGGCAGCAACTCGATGCCGGCGAGGGCGATGCCGCGCGCAATCGCGAGCGCGCCGCGGCGGCTGGCGAACAGCCGCACTAAGCCGTCGGTGAAGGCGCTCACCATCGCGGTCTCGCGCCGTCGCGCGGCGGCGTATCGCGCCAGCGTCGCGGCGTCGCCGAGGTCTTGCGATGTTTGTACCGCGCGGTGGACGGCTTCGGCGAGCGCGGCGACGTCGCGCAGGCCGAGATTGAAGCCTTGCCCGGCGACCGGGTGGACGATGTGTGCGGCGTCGCCGATGACCACGGCGCGGTCGCCGACCGGATGCGCGGCGCGCCCGCGATGCAGCGGATAGCATTTGCGCGCGGTCGGTCGGGCGAAGCGTCCGGCGCGGTCGCCGAACGCGCGTTGCAGCGCGCGCGCGAAGTCGTCATCGGACAACGCCATGCGCGCCGCGACGTGCCGCGGCGCCGAAGTCCATGCCACCGCATAGCGCCGCGCACCGTGCGGCAGCAACGCCAGCGGGCCCTCGTCGGTGAAGCGCTCATAGGCGCGCGCGCGAGTGTCGCGGTCGGTTTCGACGATGCTGACGATTGCGCGTTGGCGATACGCCGCGCGCGGCGACTCGACGCCGACTTGCGCCGCCAACCCGGAACGCCCGCCATCGGCGAGCACTACCAGGCGGGCGCGCAATGTGATGTGCTCGCGATCATCGGTTTCGGTATCGCGGCGGATGCCGATTGCGCTGCGGTCTCCGTTTTCGGCATCGTTGCGGACGCCGACTGCGTTGCGGTCTTCGCTTGCGGCATCACGGCGGACGCCGACCGCGTTGCGGTCGTCTTCGGCATCGCAGCGAATGCTGACCTCGTTGCGGTCGCCGCATCGGCGGATGCGTTCGACTGTCGCTGGGCATAGCATCTCGACCGCGTCGTTGTCGCGCAGTCGCCGATGCAGCGCGGCGCCGATCGCGCGCGTCGGCACGACGTAGCCGAGCGCCTCGACTCCGGCGTCGGCGCAGCGCAGGCGTGCCATGCCGAAATGCCCGCGGTCGGAGACGTGGATTTCGGTGATCGGCTGCGCGCGCGGCGCGATTTGCGGCCACACGCCGATGCCGGTGTAGATCTGCCGGGCGTTGTAAGTCAGCGCGACCGTGCGCGCATCGAAACTTGGTTGGTTGTCGGCGGTGGCGTCGTTGTCGTTGTCATCAGCATCATCCAACGCCGCCGCCTCGACCACAGTCACCGACAGCCCCAACGG
>JBPCXC010000193.1:0-4506 GCA_051008875.1 bacterium | reverse complement strand
GGCTGGCACCGGCGGGGCGGCTCGATCTGGACTCGACCGGGCTGCTGGTGTTCACCCACGACGGGCGCGTCGCCAAGCGACTGATCGGCGCCGATAGTTGCGTCGAAAAGGAATACCAAGTCTGGGTCGAAGGTGCGCTCGACGACGGCAAGATCGCATTGCTGCGTCATGGTCTGTACTTGGACGACCGACCATTGCGACCGGCGCGAGTCGAACGCATCGCCGGTCGCGCGAACACCGACCGCAAGCGCACGCAACTTCGATTTATTTTGACCGAAGGACGCAAGCGTCAGATTCGCCGGATGTGCGAGCAACTCGAGTTGCGCGTGTCGCGATTGATTCGGGTGCGCATCGGCGCCATCACCCTCGACGGCATCGAGCGCGGCAGATGGCGGCTGCTGCGCGCCGACGAGGATTTCTGACTCGTCGGTCGCGCTACGCGTGCGGCGATAACGATGTATTCCTTGCTGCGCAAAGCGTTGTTCGCGTCGGCGCTGCCAGAAGAGCGCGCGCATGATTTCGCGCTCGGCGTGTTGGCGGCGGCATCGCGCAGCGCGTCGTTGACCGCGTCGCTGCGCAAGCGTTGCGCGCCGGTCGCGTTGCCGCGCACGTTGATGGGCATTGAGTTCCCCAATCCGGTCGGGCTCGCCGCCGGCTTGGACAAGCGCGCCGATGCCTGCAACGCGCTGCATGCGCTCGGCTTCGGCTGGGTCGAGGTCGGCACGGTGACGCCGCTACCGCAACGCGGCAACCCGAAGCCGCGGCTGTTTCGGCTCGCCGAGCACGATGCACTGATCAATCGCATGGGCTTCAACAGCAACGGACTCGATTCATTCTGCCGAAATCTTGCGCGCGCCGATGCGAGCGTGATCAAAGGCGTCAACATCGGCAAGAATGCCGCCACCGAAATCGCGCAGGCGCGCGACGATTACCTCGCTTGCTTGGACGCGGTGCATGCTTACGCCGACTACGTCGCGATAAACTTGTCCTCGCCGAACACGCGCGGCTTGCGCGCATTGCAACGCGCCGACGCGCTCGCGCCACTGCTTGGCGCGCTCGATCGCCGGCGCATGGAGTTGGCCGAGGCGAGCGGGCGGCGCATGCCGCTGGTGCTGAAGATCGCGCCGGATTTGGACCGCGCGGCGCTCGATGACATCGCCGACTTGGCGCGCGCGCATCGCATCGACGGCATCGCCGCAACCAACACCACCGCGGCGCGCGCCGGCGTCGAGCATCATCCGCTGGCGAGCGAGGCCGGCGGCTTGAGCGGGCCGCCGCTGGCGCCGCTGGCGACCGTCGCGCTCGCTCATCTGCGCCGCAACCTGCAAGGCGAGATCGCGCTGATCGGCATCGGCGGCATCGACTCGCCTAAGTCCGCGCTGGCGCGATTCCATGCTGGCGCCGACTTGGTGCAACTCTACACCGGCTTCATCCACCACGGTCCCCGGCTGATCGGCGACATCGTCGCGCGCCTTCGCCACGAATCTGGCACGCGCACGCTGTCGCAATGGCTGGCGGAAGTTCGCGAAGCGTCGGCGTGAACGAGATTCGTTTCAACCGCGAGTTCGCGTTTCGCTATGGCGTGGTCGAGCGGCTGAGTCCGTTGGTGCGGCGCGTGGTCGCGCCCAATCCGGGGCCGTTCACCTTCCACGGCACCGCGACTTTCATCGTCGGCAACCGCGAGGTCGCGGTGATTGATCCGGGGCCCGACTTGCCGGCGCATATCGCCGCGATCGCCGACGGCTTGGGCGACGAGACCATCCGCTGCATCATCGCCACCCACACCCACGCCGATCACTCGCCCGGATGCGGTCCGCTGCAGCGTCGCTGCGGCGCGCCGATCCACGCCTTCGGCGCGCATCCGAATGCGGCGTCGGCCAGCGCCGACCGCGACTTCGCGCCCGATCGATGCTTGCGCGACGGCGACGTCCTGGCCGGACTCGACTGGCATCTGCGCGCAGTCCACACGCCGGGGCATTGCGCCAATCATCTGTGCTTGGCGTTGCCGGAGGAGAGCACGTTGTTCTGCGGCGACCAGTTGATGGCGTGGGCGCCGACCGCGATCGCGCCGCCCGACGGCGATGTCGCCGACTACATCGCCAGCCTCGAGGCGTTGCGCCGCCGTCCCGAGCGTTTGTATCGTCCGACCCACGGCGCCGCGATTTCGAACCCGCGCGAATACATCGAGCAGATGATCGCGCATCGGCGGCGGCGGATCGAGCAAGTGCGCGACGCGGTCGCCGCCGGCGTCGCCGACATCCCGGCGATGCGCGCGCGAATCTACGCCGACGTGGACGCCGACTTGCGCGCCGCCGCCGAGCGATCGATTCTCGGCTCGCTGCATTTTTTGATTCGGCAGGGGCGAATCGTCGCCGATGGTGTCGTCGATGGCGTCGCCGGTTTGGACGCGGTGTTTCGTTGCGTTGATTGAATGGCGCGACCGCGCGCGCCAATCGTCGTTCAGAAAACGACTTTTTCCATCGTCTCGATCGTTCCGCTCTCCAAGTGAAACAGCCAGCCGTGAATCGTCAAGTTTTGATTCGCCGCGCGTACGCTTCGAATCACTTCCAACTCGGCCGCGGCGCGCACTTGGTGGCGGACGTTGATACGACTCATCTCGGTCGCGCGCGCGAAATCGTCGCCGCGCGGCAAGGCGGACTCGTTCGCGCGATACAGTTCGCGCATCGGCGCAATCCATTCGGCGACGCCCAACGGCAAGTCGTCGGCGTCGGTGTCGTCGCGCATCGCCGCCGCCACGCCGCCGCAGTCGGTGTGGCCGCAGATGACGAGGTGCCGGACGCGCAATACGTCGATCGCATAGCCGAGCGAACTGGTCGCGTTGACGTCGCGCGCGCGCACTTGGTTGGCGATGTTGGTCTGCACGAACAAGTCGCCGAGCGCGCATTGGCAAATCTCGGTTGGCGCGACGCGCGAGTCGCAGCAGCCGACCCAGCAAATCGGCGGCGACTGACCTTTGACCAACTCGGCGAAATAATCCGCCGCGTGTTCTTGTTTGCGCCGCGCCCAACGTTGGTTCTGCGCGAGGATAGTTTCGATTGCATCGCTCATCTTTGCCTCCGCGGACTGCGTTTCACGGTTTGAAGAACTCGTGGTTGGCGATCGACATCTTCTTGAACTCCACGGTGATGTTGCGTTGCTTGCTCATGGTCAAGAATCCTTCGAGCGTCAGGATGATGTCGCGGTCGACCCGCACCGGCGAGACGCTGTCGATCACGACCTTGGAGTCGTTCGGGATGCTGCTGAGCAGTCCGGTCAGCAGCGACTTGTTGAGGAACGACGCGTCCTTCATGAAACGCACGACGCGAATGTCGCCGTCTTCGTACAGATGGATCGAGCCTTCGAGGATCGAGCGGATCAGGAAGAACAAGTTGACCGCCATGCCGAGGATGACGCCGCTCAGCAAGTCAATGAAAGTGACCACGACGACGGTGACGATGAACGGGATGCTTTGATCTTTGTTGAACGACAGCATTTTGCGATACAGCGAGAGCGGCGTCAGTTTCATGCCGACGGTCACCAGGATCGCGGCGAGCGAGGCGAGCGGAATCAAGTCAATGATGCGCGGGATCAGCAGGATGCATAGAATCAGCCAGACGCCGTGCAGGATCGCCGAGTTCTTGGTCTCCGCGCCGGCGTCCACGTTGGCGGAGGTGCGCACGATGACCGCGGCGATCGGGATCGCGCCGACGATGCCGGCGAGGAAGTTGCCGGCGCCTTGCGCGACCAACTCCTTGTCCTTCGAACTTATGCGCTTCTCCTTGTCCATGTCGTCGGCGGCGTCGATGCAAAGCAGCGACTGGAGCGAGGCGATCACGGCGATCGTCAGCGCCACTTTGTACAACTCCGGTCGCAGCAGCGCGTTCCAGTCCGGCGTCGTGATCTTGCTGGCGAAGGATTCGAAGCCGCCGTCGAAATGCAGCGCCACCAAGTAGCGATGATCCAACTGCAACTCGGGGAGATAGCGCGCGTAGATCGCGTTGATGCAAGCACCGGCGAAGACGACGAACAGACCGGCGGGAATCAGTTTCAGGAATCCGAACAGCGCCTCCAGTCGATTCCAAAGCAGCAGCGTCGCCAAGGAGAAAATGCCGATGAACGCCGCGCCGGCATGCTCCAGCGCGAAGAAGTCGCTCGGATTCGTCCAGTCGAACACGTCGCCGCCTTGCCATCCAAGCAGATAGATCACTTGCTTGACGATGATGATGATGCCGATGCCCGCCAACATTCCGCGGATGACCGCGTTGGAGAAGTAGTCGCCGATCTGCCCGCCTTTGGCGAAGCCCAATGCGATCTGGATCAGCCCGGCGAGCATGACCGCCATCGCGAACGCCGCGAACGAGCCCAACTCGAAGATCGAGGCGGCGACGATCGTGGTCATGCCGGCGGCGGGACCGGAGACGCTCAAGCGCGAGTCGCTCAAAAACCCGACCACGACGCCGCCGATGATGCCCGCCAGCAGCCCCGAGAACAGCGGCGCGCCGGACG
>JBPCXC010000192.1:0-1940 GCA_051008875.1 bacterium | reverse complement strand
GCGCGAGCCCTCGCGCCCGATGCCGGACTGCTTGACCCCGCCGAACGGCGCCTCGGCGGTGGACAGGATGCCGGTGTTGATGCCGACCATGCCGTACTCGAGCGCCTCGGCGACGCGCCAGACGCGGGCGAGGTCGCGGCTGTAGAGATACGAGGCGAGGCCGAACTCGGTGTCGTTGGCTTGCGCGATCACCTCGTCCTCGCGCTCGAAGCGGAACAGCGGCGCGAGCGGGCCGAAGGTCTCCTCGCGCGCGACTTGCATCGCCGCGGTCGCGCCGGTCAGCACGGTCGGCTGGAAGTAGTTGCCGCCGAGTTCATGGCGCGCGCCGCCGTGCGCCAACTTCGCGCCGTGCCCAAGCGCGTCGGCGATATGCGCCTCGACCTTCTCCACCGCAGCACGATTGATCAGCGGACCTTGCGCGACGCCGTCGTCGCGCCCGTCGCCGACGCGCAACGCCGCGGTCGCCGCGATCATCTTCTCGGCGAACGCGTCATACACGCCGCTTTGCACATAGATGCGGTTGCTGCACACGCAAGTCTGTCCGCCGTTGCGATACTTCGACAGCACCGCGCCCTCTGCCGCTGCGTCCAGATCGGCGTCGTCGAACACGATGAACGGCGCGTTGCCGCCCAACTCGAGCGCGACCTTGATGATCGAGTCGGCGCATTGGCGCATCAACTCGCGGCCGACTTCGGTCGAGCCGGTGAAACTCAAATGGCGCACCAGCGGGTTCGAGGTCATCTCGCCGCCGATCTCGGCGGTGCCGCCGGTGACCACGTTGAACACGCCCGCCGGCACGCCGGCGCGCTGCGCCAACTCGCACAGCGCGAGCGCCGACAGCGGCGTCTGCGTCGCCGGCTTGACCACCACCGCGCAGCCCGCCGCCATCGCCGGACCGACCTTGCGCGTGATCATCGCCGACGGGAAGTTCCACGGCGTGATCGCGACGCACACGCCGATCGGCTGCTTGATCACCACCAGCCGCTTGTCGCTTTGATGCGGCGGAATGGTCTCGCCGTACACGCGCTTGCCCTCCTCGGCGAACCACTCGAGGAACGACGCCGAATACGCGATCTCGCCGCGCGCCTCGGGCAGCGGCTTGCCTTGCTCGAGCGTCATCATCAACGCCAAGTCCTCTTGGTTGTCGAGCATCAAGTCGTGCCATCGGCGCAGGATCGCGGCGCGCTCCTTGGCGAGCATCGCGCGCCATTCAACTTGCGCGCGCTGCGCGTGCTCGATCGCCGCGCGCGTCTCGGCCGCGCCGAGGCGCGGGATGGTGGCGATGACCGAGCCGTCGGCCGGATTGACCACGTCGATGGTCGCGCCGTCGTCGGCGTCGCGCCATTCGCCGTTGATGTAGCACTGCTGGCGATACAACGCCGGGTCGTTGAGTTTCATGCTCTCGCTCCGCTGGATGGCTCGAATGGATGGCGCACGACGATGGTGTCGTCGCGCTCGGCGCCGGTGGAAATGATGTCGATCGGCAAGCCGACCAACTCCGACATCCGCGCCAGATAGGCGGCGGCGTTGGCTGGCAAGTCGGCGCGGCGGCGCAGGCCGACGGTCGACTCGCGCCAGCCGGCGACGGTCTCGTACACCGGCTCGCATTGCGCCATCGCTTCGGCGCCGTGCGGCGGCAACTCGATGCGCTCACCGCGGAAGCGGTATGCGGTGCAGATTTGGATTGGATCGAGGTCGTCCATCACATCGAGTTTGGTCACGCACAATGCGCTCAAGCCGCAGACCTGACGGCTGCGGCGCAGCGCGACCGCGTCGAGCCAGCCGCAGCGGCGCGGCCGTCCGGTGGTCGCGCCGAACTCGTTGCCGCGCTCGCTCAACTGCGCGCCGACCGCGTCGAACAACTCGGTCGGGAACGGCCCGGCGCCGACGCGGGTGGTGTATGCCTTGGCGACGCCGAGCACGTAGTCCAAGTCGAGCGG
>JBPCXC010000191.1:0-1365 GCA_051008875.1 bacterium | reverse complement strand
CAAAGGCAAGCAAGCCTTCGGCTTGCCTCACTCGCTTGCGCGAGTGTGGATTCCCGCTTAACAGACTGCGGGAATGACGGCGGGGGGGCGGGAATGACGGCGGGGGGAGGTGATTGCGGGAAAAACGCCCGGAGCGATTTTTCGCGAGCGGTAGCTAATCCTGCAGGGCGCGTATCGGGGATGATACGCGCAATGACGGCGAAGTGAGCGCGCCCTTCGGGCGCGTTTTTATGGTGCGAGCGTAAGCGAGCCTTTTATACTTTGCGACGACGAGTTTTGTTTCGCCGAACTTGCACCTACCGCTTCAACCCAAGCGTCCCGCGCTGGCAATACAACGCGCTGTTGCGCGCGCCCCAGTCGCCGAGGACGTAGCGCCATGCTGGGCGGTCGTCGAGTTCGAAGTGGTGCACCGCCGGGCGGTGGGTGTGGCCGTGGATCAGCGTGTCGACGTCGTGCGCGCGCATCAGCGCTTCGACCGCGCCTTGATTGACATCCATCATCGCCGCGCTCTTGCTGCGCTTGGCGCGCTCGCTGCGGCGGCGCAACTCGGCGGCGGTTTGCAGCCGCTGCGCCAACGGTTGGCGCAGGAACGCCATCCGCCACTTCGACGACAGCATCTCGCCGCGCGCGGCTTGGTGCTCGGCGTCGTCGGTGCACAGCGCGTCGCCATGCGTCAGCACGAACGCGCGTTGCTCGATGCGGATCCGCGCCGGGTCGTCGAGCAAGCGGCAGCCGGTGCGTTGCGCGAACTCGTCGCCGACCAGGAAGTCGCGGTTGCCGTGCATGAACAGCACCTCGACGCCGCCCTCGACCGCAGCGCGGATCGCGGCTTCGGCGCGCGCCGCGTCGAGCGCGTCGGCGCCGTCGTCGCCGACCCAGTAGTCGAACAAGTCGCCGAGGATGTACAGCCGGCGCAGATGCCGCGTCGCGTTGCGCATGAACGCCTCGAAGCGGCGGATCGAATCCGGTCGCTGCGCGCTCAAGTGGATGTCGGAGATGAAGGCGGTGGTCATAACGATCGCATACAACCGCGGCGTTTTATTGTAGCATTGCCACGCTCCCAACCGCCGCGCTCCGACCGCCGCCGCACGACCGATTCGCCGACCATGTCCTTGCGACTGTATGACAGTTACCAGCGCGCCGCGCGCGCGTTCGCGCCGATCGACGGCGACGAAGTGCGGATGTACGCGTGCGGGCCGACGGTGTACGACTACGCGCATATCGGCAACCTGCGCACCTATGTGTTCGAGGATGTCCTGCGCCGCGCGCTCGAGTTCTTCGGCTGTCCTCGCCGGTGTCGCCGTCCGAGGTCAAGTGGCCGACGTCGGTGATGTTGATCACATGGCGCACGCGATAGCCGAAGAA
>JBPCXC010000190.1:0-4614 GCA_051008875.1 bacterium | reverse complement strand
AAGTACGCCTACAACGTCAGGCTCGCGAACAAGGTCTCGTGCAGCAACGAACTCGCCGCGATCGGCGAGCGCGTCGGCGCCGACATCGAGTCGGTGCGCCTCGGCATCGGCGCCGACCCGCGCATCGGCTACGCCGCGATCTATCCCGGCTGCGGCTACGGCGGCTCGTGCTTTCCCAAGGACGTGCGCGCGCTGCGCAGCGCCGGCGCCGAAGTCGGCGTTGACACGCGACTGCTCGACGCGGTCGAGGCGGTCAACAATCGCCAGAAGCAACTGCTCGCCGACAAGGCGGCGCGGCATTTCGGCGAGGACTTGTCGGCGCGTCGCTTCGCGCTGTGGGGACTCGCGTTCAAGCCCGACACCGACGACATGCGCGAGGCGCCGAGCCGCGCGGTGATGGAGTCGCTGTGGGCGCGCGGCGCGTCGGTGCAGGCGTTCGACCCGGCGGCGACGGCGCGCGCGCGCCACCTTTACGGCGAGCGCGACGACTTGACGTTGTACAGCGACGACCCGTATCGCGCGTTGGAAGACGCCGACGGCTTGATCGTGGTGACCGAATGGCGCGTGCTGCGCGCCGCCGACCCGGCGCGAATCAAGTCCGCGATGCGCGGCGACGTGGTCATCGACGGACGCAACTTGTACGACCCGGCGGCGATCCGCGCCGCCGGACTGACCTATTATGGAATCGGCCGCCAATAGTCTGCGTCGCCTCGCCGCGTGCAACGTCCTGGTGATGGGCGACGCGATGCTCGACCGCTACTGGTTCGGCGAAGTCGACCGCATCTCGCCCGAGGCGCCGGTGCCGGTGGTCGCGGTCGGCGCCAGCGAGGAGCGCATCGGCGGCGCCGGCAACGTCGCCTGCAACATCGCCGCGCTCGGCGGAAGTTGCACCTTGCTGTCGGTGGTCGGCGCCGACGAAGCCGGCCGCCGCTTCAGCGACATCGCCGCGCGCGCCGGCGTGGACGCGAAGTTGGTCGCCGACGCCGACGGCCAGACCACGGTGAAGTTGCGGGTCATCTCGCGCAACCAGCAACTGCTGCGCGCCGACTTCGAGTCCGCCCCCGGCGCCGACGCGCTAGCCGAAGCCAACGAGCAATTCGACGCGCTGCTCGACGGCCATCAAGCCGCGGTGCTGTCGGACTACGGCAAGGGCGCGCTGCGCGAAGTCGAACGGCTGATCGCGGCGGCGGCGCGGAAAAACATTCCGGTGCTGATCGATCCGAAGGGCGACGACTTCGCCCGATACCGCGGCGCGGCGATGGTCACGCCGAACCTGAAGGAGTTCGAGCGCGTCGCCGGCGCGGTGGCGGACGACGACGACCTGCGCGCCAAAGCCGAAGCGTTGATGCAGCAACATAGCCTCGAGCGCGTGCTGGTGACCTTGAGCGATCGCGGCATGGCGTTGTTCGCGCGCGGACGCGAGCCGCTGCGCCGCGAGGCGCGCGCGCGCGAAGTGTACGACGTGAGCGGCGCCGGCGACTCGGTGATCGCGGTGATGGCGATGGCGACCGCCGCCGGTCTCGACCACGACGACGCGCTCGCCCTCGCCAACAGCGCCGCCGGCGTGGTGGTGTCGAAACTCGGCACCGCCACCGCCAGCGCGCAGGAACTCGAAGCCGCGCTCGCGCGCGACTATGGCGACCGCGGCGGCGGCGGCGCGCGATGATCATCGTCACCGGCGGCGCCGGCTTCATCGGCTCCAATTTAATCCAAGCGCTGAACCGCCGCGGCGTCGACGATATCCTGGTGGTCGATGATCTCGAAGACGGCGACAAGATCAACAACCTCTCCGACCTTTCCATCGCCGACTACATGGACAAGCGCGAGTTCCTGTCCGCGATGCAGCGCGACGATTCGCTCGGCGCGGTCGCGGCGGTGCTGCACCAAGGCGCATGCGCCGACACCATGGCGACCGACGGGCGCTATGTGATGGAGAACAACTTCGCCTACTCCAAGGCGCTGTATCACTTCTGCGCGCGCCATCGGGCGCAGTATCTGTACGCCTCCTCGGCGTCGGTGTATGGCGGCGGCGACGCGTTCGCCGAGGCGCCGCGCAACGAGCGCGCGCTAAACGCGTATGCGTGGTCGAAGTTGCTGTTCGATCAGTTCGTCCGCCGCCAAGCGCGCGCGTCGTTCCAATGCGTCGGGCTGCGCTACTTCAACGTGTACGGCCCGCGCGAACAACACAAGGGCGCGATGGCGTCGGTCGCGCGGCACTTCTTCGCGCAATACCTGCGCGACGGACAAGTGCGGCTGTTCGCCGGCGGCGACGGCTACGCCGACGGCGAACAACGCCGCGACTTCGTCTCGGTCGATGACATCGTCGCGGTCAACTTGTTCTTCCTCGACCACGGCGACCGCAGCGGCATCTACAACGCCGGCACCGGTCGCAGCAGCAGTTTCAACCAGGTCGCCGTGGCGGTGATCAACGCCTGCCGCCGCCGCCGCGGGCAAGCGCCGACCACGCTGCGCCAAGCGCTGCGCGAAGCCGAGATCCGCTACATCCCGATGCCGCCCGCGCTGCACGGCAAATACCAAAGTTACACCGAAGCCGACTTGACGCAACTGCGTGACACTGGCTACGACGCAGACTTCCGCGACATCGCGCAAGGCGTGGACGAGTATGTGGATGCGCTATGGAAGTCGCGGGGCGAGCGCGAGGAGTAAGACCAATCGTCGTTCGCATTCAGCAATGCGCGCGCGGGTGATGGCAGCGCACGAGCAATGAGAGGCATCGTGCTCGCCGATGACACGCACTTGAGCGCGGCGATGGTCGGCGGCCAGCCGTTGATTTGCTATTCGATCGCGACGCTGTTGCGGGCGCGGATCAAAGCGATTTTGGTGGTCGCGCCGCCCGCCGGCTTGGCGCGCTTGCAGCATCTGCTCGGCGACGGCGCGCGCTGGGGCATCGGCCTTTCCTATGCGATGCTGCCCGCGTCCGCCGCGCCGGCGCAACGCCCGCTTCAAGCGCTGCGCCTCGCCGCCGAGTTCATCGGCGGCCAACGCGCGGCGGCGCTCGCGGCGAACGAGATTCTCCACGGCGGCGCATTGACATCGCAGTTGCCGCACGCCGCGATGCTGACAAAAGGCGCGCTGCTGCTGTGCCGACGCATGGACGCGGCGCGGGTTGGCGAAGACGATGCGCGCGCAGACTTTGATCGCGTGCGCTTCGATCAAAACGGCAAGGCGACCGCGATCGCACGCGGCACGGGTGAAGTGCATGACGCGAACGAAATGCACGAAGCGAACGATATGCGCGATGCGCATGAAACACACGATGCGAACGAAACGCACGACGCGCAATCCATCGGCGCCACGATCGGCCTGCGCTTCTACGACGCCAGCGTCGCCGCGCGCGCACGCGCGTTGCCCGACGACGCCGCGCTCGCCGACTTGCATCAACACTATCTAGACGACGGCGCCTTGCGCGTGGCGATGCTGCGCGACCAGACTGCGCGGCTTCGCGTCGCCGACGCGGATGCGCTGACGGTCGCCGATGCATCGCTGCGCGCGGCCGAGCGGCGCGCAGGCGCGAAGCCATGTTGCGCCGACGAGATCGCTTGGCGCGCCGGCTTGATCGACGACCGGCGATTGCTTGCGCTGGCGGACGCGGCGGACGATGATTATGCGCGCTATCTGCGCCGACTTGTGGAGACCGAGGCTTAATCAACATGAGCGATTCGACAGCCATCGCGCGCACCGCGATCATCGGCGGCAGCGGCTTCGACGACGAATTGACCGGGTTCGTGATTGAACGCCGCAAGACGATCGACACGCCGTATGGCGCGCCGTCGGACGCGTTGATTTTCGCGCGCGCGAACGAACGCGTTGATGCGCGCGTGCGCGAAGATGCGAATCAACGCGACGATGCGGACGCGCCGATTTCTTCGAGCGCGAACGAGCGCGACGACGCAACGTTGGTGTTCCTTTCGCGCCACGGCGTCGGTCATGCAATCGCGCCGCATCAAATCAACTATCGCGCCAACTTGTGGGCGCTCAAGCGCGCCGGCGCGACGCGCGTGGTCGCGCTGTGCGCGGTCGGAGCGATCGCCGATCTCGCTCCGGCGACATTGGCGTTGCCGCATCAACTGATCGACTACACCTGGGGCCGCGCGCACACTTTCTTCGACGCGCCCGCAACCGGCGCCCCGGCGACGCCGGCGTTGCCGCATCAACCGATTGACTACACCTGGGACCGCGCGCGCACTTTCTTCGACGCGCCCGCCGGCGCGATGTCCGCGCACATCGTCTTCACTCGCCCGTACGCCGACGCGACGCGCGCGCAACTGCTGGCGGCGGCGCGGCGCGCCGGAGTCGAACTGGCCGACGGCGCGGTCTATGCCGCGACCCAGGGACCGCGGCTGGAGACCGCCGCCGAGATCGATCGCTTGGAGCGCGACGGCGCCGACATCGTCGGCATGACCGGCATGCCCGAAGCCGCACTGGCGCGGGAGATCGGCCTCGACTACGCCGCCCTCGCCATCGTCGTCAATCCCGCCGCCGGACGCGGCGCGGAGGAGATCGGCTTGGATCGCATCGGCGAGAACCTTCGCGCCGGCATCGCGCGAGCGTTTGCGGTCATCAAGTGTTTATGATCGCTGACCGCGCAGCTAA
>JBPCXC010000189.1:0-2119 GCA_051008875.1 bacterium | reverse complement strand
GCGCGGCACCGGCCTCGACTCGTCCGGCGCGGCGACCACCGACCCGGCGCGCATCGCCGACGGCGGCGTGCTGCTGCCGTTCGGCGGCGACGGCGGCGGACACAAAGGCTCGGCGATCGCGATGATGGTCGAGTTGCTGGCGGCGGCGTTGATCGGCGAACGCTTCAGTTACGAAGCGCAAGCCGCCGACAACAACGACGGCGGCCCGCCGCGCGGCGGCGAGTTCGTGCTGGCGTTGTCGCCGGAAGTCATCGCCGGACCCGGCTGGGCCGACCACGCCGAAGACTTTTTCGCGCGCTTCGACCAGTTGCCCGGCGCGCGCCTGCCCGGCCGCCGCCGCCACCTCAACCGCGAGGACGACGGCGCGCGCGCGATCAACGCCGCGCTGGTCGATAAGATTCGCGCGCTGCTGGCGTAACACGACTCGAGCGCCGACGCGCGCATGAAAACTCAAACCCGCATCGCGTTGCGCGCGTAACCGCGAACGCCGACTCGCACGGATGAAAATCCAAGACCGCATCGCCGTGGTCACCGGCGCCGGCAGCGGCATCGGCCGCGCCATCGCCGCGCGCTTGGCGCATGGCGGCGCGCGCGCGGTGGCGATGGTCGACCGCGCGCGCGACTGCGCGAGCGAAGCCGACGCGATCAACCGCGAACTCGGCGGCGAAATCGCGCGCGCCTTTTGCGGCGATGTATGCGACGCCGCGTTCCGCGCCGAAGTGTTCGCGCGGATGGAGCGCGACGACGAGCCGGTGCGCATCTGCGTGCCCGCCGCCGGCGTGCTGCGCGACGCGATGGCGGTCAAGGTCAACCGCGACACCGGTCGCGCCGAGTTGTACGACGACGCGGTGTTCCGCGAAGTGCTCGAGATCAACCTGCTGCATCCGGTGTATTGGAGCATGCAGATGATCGCGCGCATCGCCGAGCGGCGCGCCGCCGCCGCGCTCGGCAAGTGGCAACCGAGCGAAGGCGTGCAAGGCGCGAGCGTGCTGATCGGCTCGGTCTCGTCGCGCGGCAACCGCGGGCAGATCTCGTATTCCTGCGCCAAGTCCGCGCTCGCCGCCGCCGCCAAGACGCTCGACATCGAAGGCATGTTCCACGGCGTGCAAGCCAAGATCGTGCATCCCGGCATGGTCGACACGCCGATGATGCAGCAGTTGCCCGCCGGCCATTTCGAGCAACACTACCAACCGCAAATCCGCCTCGGCCGAATGATCACCCCCGCCGAAATCGCCGAAGCCGTCGCCGTGCTGATCGAAAACCCGGCAATCTCCGGCCCCCTATGGGCCGACGCCGGCCTCACACCGATGGCGTGATCGGCACCGATGAAGAGGCTCGCTTACGCTCGCACGGATTAGGGCTGGATTCCCGCAGCGCGCCCTGCCGTCTTTGCGCGTATCATCCTGATACGCGCCCTTCGGGCTCGCTGCGCTCGCGAAAAAACGCTCCAGGCGTTTTTTCGCGCAAAACCTCCTCCCGCCGTCATTCCCGCAGTCTGTTGAGCGGGAATCCACACTCGCGAACGCGAGTGATGCAGGCCGAAGGGCTGCTTGGTTTTGGTGCGAGCGGGAAGCGCGGGGTTTGTTCCCGCCACCGCGACAGAGTTCAAATTGCCATCCTTGGCGGCTGGATTCCCCGCATCCCTGCGGGAATGACGGCTAATAAGAGGATTCCCGCGTTTATTCCGTTGGCGCAGCGCGCCCGAAAGGCGCGCTCACTTCGCGCTTACGGGTGCGGTCGCTTCACCAAGTTATTCCGGCTTTGAACCAGACGCCGTTTTCGTCGGCGGTGGCGTCGCGTTGCTTGCGGTAGGCCTCCGCGCTCATCTCCAGCGGCAACTTGCCCAACCTGTACCGCCCGCCGAAACGCCAGTCGCGCGCGCCGTCGGACAACCGCAGACCGGTGTACGGCGTCAGCATTCCTTCGCCGAAGGCGAAGCCGTGGGCGATTTCGCTGTCCATTCTTGCGGTCGGGGTGAATGACTCGTCGGACGAATCATCCGACGCCAACTCCGCCGCGCTTTCGTTCCACAGGCGGTCCACGCCGCTTTGCGTCACGCCCCAGCCGGGTTCCACCCGCCATGACAAGCCTTGACCGTCTCGCCCCGGCGCGTAGCGCA
>JBPCXC010000188.1:0-5940 GCA_051008875.1 bacterium | reverse complement strand
ACCTCCGACGCCTCGACCAACTCGGCGCCGCCAACGCCACCGCCGGCGCCGTCCAACGCATCGAAAACCGCCCGCCCGTTGAACGCGTTCAAGCCGGCGGTGTTGGTCTCGATCCCAAGCCGCGCGCCGCGCAGCCCGATGTCGGCGAGCAGCCGCACCAACTGTCGCGCCGGCGCGGCGTCCTCGTCGTCGGCCCAGATGTGAATCTGCTCGTCGCGCAGAATCGAAGTCTGCTGCGCCTGGCGCAAGTCCGGCGCGCGCGTCAACAGTTGCACCGCGCCGTCCGCCGGCAGCACCATGCACTGAAACATCGCGAAGCCGAAGGTGTCGTAGCCGGTCAAGTAATAATGACTCTCCGGCGCGAACAACAAAATGCCATCGAGATTCAACTCGACCAGTTTCGCGCGCGCGGCGGTCAAGCGCGCGTCGAACTCTTGTTGGGTGAAATGCAGTGCCATGCGATTGCGATTGGTTTGGTGATGGAAGCGGGATGCGATCGGATGCGCGACGCTAACAGAACGCCTGCAACCCGGTCTGCGCGCGGCCGAGGATCAGGGCGTGGATGTCGTGGGTGCCTTCGTAGGTGTTGACGGTTTCCAGGTTCATCAAGTGGCGGATGACGTGGTATTCGTCGCTGATGCCGTTGGCGCCGTGCATGTCGCGCGCCATGCGGACGATGTCGAGGGCTTTGCCGCAGTTGTTGCGCTTGACCAGCGAGATGCTTTCCGGCGGGCAGCGTTGCTGGTCGAGCAGATGGCCGATGCGCAGACTCGCTTGCAGTCCGATCGTGATTTCGGTCTGCATGTCCGCCAGTTTTTTTTGGATCAACTGGTTGTGCGCGAGCGGGCGGTTGAACTGGGTGCGCTGCAAGGTGTATTCGCGCGCCGCATGCCAGCAGAACTCGGCCGCGCCGAGCACGCCCCAGGCGATGCCGTAGCGCGCTTTGTTGAGGCAGCCGAACGGACCCTTCAGCCCGCGCGCGCCGGCGAGCAGGTTCGCCTCGGGCACCAGCACGTCGTCGAGCACCAACTGGCCGGTGCTGGAGGCGCGCAGACTCATCTTGCCTTCGATCGTCGGCGTGCTGAAGCCGTCCACGGTGGAGCCGTCTAGGTTGGCGCGTTCGACGATGAAGCCGCGGATGTCGCCGTCGAGTTTCGCCCAGACCACGGCGAGGTCGGCGAGCGGCGCGTTGGTGATCCAACTCTTGGTGGCGCGCAGGCGATAGCCGCCGTCGACGCGAGTCGCGCGCGCGCTCATGCCGGCCGGGTCGGAGCCGTGGTCGGGCGCGGTCAGGCCGAAGCAGCCGATGCGTTCGCCGCGCGCCAGCGACGGCAGGTACTTTTGCTTCTGCGCCTCGTCGCCATAGGCGAGGATCGGATGCATCACCAGCGACGACTGCACGCTGACCGCCGAGCGATAGCCGCTGTCGACGCGCTCGACCTCGCGCGCGAGCAAGCCGTAGCAGATGTGATTCAGCCCGGCGCCGCCGTAGCGCGCCGGCACGGTCGCGCCGAGCAAGCCGAGTTCGCCGAATCTCCGCATCAACGTCGGGTCGAAAGTTTCGGCGCGATTGGCGGCGACGATGCCCGGCATCAACGCGGCATCGCAGAACGCACGCACGCTGTCGCGCACTTGCCGTTCGTCCTCGCTCAGTTGCGATTCAAGATCGAACGGGTCGTCCCATCGGAATGTCGGGGAAGTTGTTTCGCTCGTTTCTCTCATGTTGTGTCGCCTCGGTCAATGATTGCTCAGCCGGCGTGCTCCGCCTCGCGGAGTTTATGCACGGTGCGCAAGTATGCGCGCACCAGAGTCGATTCGTGCACCACGCCGAGCAATGCGCCGTCGCGGTCGAGCACCGGGATGCTTTCGCCGACGAATGATTCCATCGCCTCCATCGCCGCCCACACCGACATTCCGCTGTCGAAGCGCAGCGCGTCGTCGTGCATGACGTCGCGCGCGCTGCGCTGGTCCGCGTCGCCGCCGTCGTCATCGTGCGTGCGCGCGATCAGCCGCGGCAGCGCGATGGTGCCGACATAGCGTCCGCGATCGTCCACCACATGCGCCTCGCTCGACTGCGCCGCGATCAACGCGCGTTGGACGTCGGCGGCGCGGTCGCGGTCGCGCGCGCGCACGAAATCATCGCTCAGGTATTCGCGGATGCCGCTGCGAGCGAGATGCACCTTGTCGCGCCCGAGCGACAAGTCGAAGCCGCGCATCGCCAACTGGCGGTCGAACAACGAGCGTCCGAACAACCGATAGCCGACCACGTTGGAGAACGCCACCGCGATCATCACCGCGGTGGTCAGTTCGTAGTTGCGGGTCAGTTCGAACACGATCAGGATGGTCGCCAGCGGCGCGCCGATGACCGGGCTGGTGACCGCCGCCAGTCCGCAGATGGCGTAGAACTCGAAGCCGGAACTCGAGATGATGCCGCCGCCGTCGGACAGCGCGCCGGCGATGGCTTGCGCGCCGTCGCCGACCAAGGCGCCGAACAACGCGCCGATCAGCAGCGCCGGGCTGAGCACGCCGCCGGCGAAGCCGAAGCCGAGGCACAGCGCGGTCGCGGCGATCTTGAGCACCAGGATCAGCGCGAGTTGCGCCGCGTCGTAGGCGCCCGGGGTGATCGCGAGGCGCAAGGTCTCGCCGCCGGCGCCGAGGATTTCGGGAATCCAGTGCGCGCAAAGGCCGACGCACAGTCCGGCGAGCGCCGGCTTGAGCCAGTCCGGCATCGTCAAAGGCTCGCTTAAGTGTTGCGCCGCGAGGATCGCGCGCATGTATGCGACCGCGACCAGCGCGCCGCTGGCGCCGATGAAGATGAAGGCGAGGAACTCCGCCGGCAACGCCGAATGCGCCGCGTCGATCTCGAACAACGCCGGCCGGTCGAACACGCGCGTGGCGATGAACAAGCCGGTCGATGACGCGACCATGATCGGCGCGAAGGCGCGCAGCGAATAATGCCGCAGCACGACTTCGTGGGCGAAGATGATGCCGGCGATCGGCGCGTTGAATGCGGTCGAGATCGCCGCCGCGACGCCGCAGCCGATGCCGAGTCCCGGATCGATCGCGCCGCCGACGCGGAGCCGTTCGCCGAAGCGCGAGAGCATCGAGCCGACGGTCGCGCCGAGATGCACCAGCGGTCCGTATTGCCCGACCGACGCGCCGCCGCCGAGTCCGATCAGCGCCGCCGCCGCGGTCAGCAAGCCGCTGCGCGTCGGCACTTCGCGCAGCAGTTGCGCCGCCTCGATCGCGTCCGCCGGATTATGCGCGCGACGCTCGGCGATCAAGCGGATCAACAGCCCGGCGAGCAGCCCGGCGATGGCCGGCACCAAGATCAACCACAACGACCAATGCGCCGGCGCGTCGCGGCGCGCGCGTACGGTGATCAGCAACGACTCGCTCAACCACTTCACCGCCTCGACGAATCCAATCGCGAACAACGATGCGCCGAGTCCGATTGCACCACCGAATATGAGCACGCGCGCAAGACCGGACAGCGCGTTCATCGTGTTACTTCGACGAAGTTGATCGCGAACAACGACGCACCGAGTCCAACTTCAATTGCACCACCGAACAACAACGCGCGCGCAAGGATTGACAGCGCGTTCATCGTCGTCCGTGCGCGGTCAACGGCCGCGCCAGCCGAGCAGCAGCGCGCCAATGCCGCCGGCGGCGAGCAGTGCGCTTAAGCCCGACCATTCGCCGTCCGCCAGCAGCGCGGCCGCGAGCAGCAGACCGAGCGCGAGCATAAAGCGCGCGGTGCGGCGTTGCCCGGCGGCGACTTGGCGGGTCAGCGCGGCGATCTCGGCGTCGCGCGTGCGCAGCACCAACTCGTCGTTCTTCAGGCGATGCAGAATTTGATGCGCCAGCGCCGGCAAGCCCGGGGCGAGGGTCAGCAGGTTCGGCAACTCGCGTCGCAACGCGCGCACCGCGGCGCGCGGACCAATCTGCTCGCGCGTCCATTTTTCCAAGAACGGTTTCGCGGTCGCCCACAGATCGAGTTGCGGATACAACTGCCGACCGAGTCCTTCGATGTTGAACAAAGTTTTTTGCAGCAGCACCAGTTGCGGCTGCACCGGCATTTGGAATCGATGCGCGACGCGGAACAGGTCGATCAAAAACGCGCCGAACGAGATCTCGGCGATCGGGCGCGCGAAGATCGGCTCGCACACGGTGCGGATCGCACTCTCGAAATCCTCCGCCGCGGTGTCCGGCGGCACCCAGCCGGCGCGGATGTGCGCGTCGGCGACGCGACGATAGTCGCGCTCGAAGAACGCCAGCAGGTTCTCGGCGAGATAGCGTTTGTCGATCGCGCTGAGCGTGCCCATGATGCCGAAGTCAACCGCGCGGTATTGCCCGTCGTCGGCGACGAAGATGTTGCCCGGATGCATGTCGGCGTGGAAGAAGCCGTCGCGGAAGGCTTGGGTGAAGAAGATCTCGACGCCGTTCTCGCTCAGCGTCTTCAAGTCGATGCCGGCGGCGCGGATGCGCTCGACCTCGCGAATCGGAATGCCTTCGATGCGCTCCATCACCATGACGTCGCGGCGGGTGTGCTGCCAATGCACGCGCGGCACGTAGATCAAGTCGGAGCCTTCGAAGTTGGCGCGCAACTGGCTGGCGTTGGCGGCTTCGCGCATCAGGTCGAGTTCGTTGTGGATGGTCTTGTCGTAGTCGCGCACGATCTCCTTCGGCTTCAGCCGCGGCGCCTCGCGCCAGTAACGTTCGGCGAGATCGGCGAGCGCGTGCAGCAACGCCAAGTCGCGCTCGATGACCGCGCCGATGCCGGGGCGCAGCACCTTGACGATCACGCGCGCGCCGTCGAGCAACTCGGCGTAATGCACCTGCGCGACCGACGCCGACGCGTTCGCCTCGGCGGAGAATGTCGCAAAGTGACGGTCGAGCGAGTCGCCATACGCGCGCTCGATCGCCGCGCGCGCCTCGGCGGCGGGGAAGGGCGGCACCGCGTCCTGCAACTTGACCAACTCCGCGGCGATGTCGCTCGGCAACAGGTCGGGTCGAGTCGATAACGTCTGGCCGAACTTGACGAACACCGGCCCGAGTTCCTCCAGCGCGCGGCGCAAGCGCAAGCCGCGCGGGACTTCGAGCCGTCGGCGCCGCGGCCACAACTTCAGCGCGAGCGCATACGGACGGAACAGATGCAGCGCGCGCACGAACTCGTCGAGGTCGTGCTTGACCAAGACGCGGGCGATGCGCAGCAGGTGGAAGAGGTTGGTGGGCAATTGATTTTCGGCGCGTTGATTTTCGGCGCGGACGCCGCGGATTATTTTGCGCGGTTCAAGTCGCGCCGCGCGCTGGCGAATCGGCTTTCGTCGCCAGCGCGCGCCGCAGTCGTTCGACGCGACGCGCCATGCGATCGACTTCGGCGCGGAGTTGTCCGACATCGTGCTCGAACGATTCCATCGCCAGCGGCGTCGCCAGAACGCGCTTCTCCTCGCGCAGATAATCGGCGAGATTCTCGCGCGACAACGTCGCCGAGTCCGCCGCCCATTCCGCCAGCGCGCCGAGCGCGACGCCGATCTTGCGCGCCGGCGCATCGCCGATCGCGCGCGCCAGCAACTCCTCCCAATCAAGGTCGAGCCGGCGCAGCGCCTGCTGCAAGTCCTGCCCGAGTTCGGCGTCGCCGTGCACGCGCACGCCGTCCGACGCATCGTTCCCGCTCGCGTCGCGACGCGCCAACCGCGCGAACGCGAGCGCCGAGCCGCGCAAAGTGACCTGCGGCGGCTGCGTCGACTCGCGGCGAAACGCCAGCCCGCGCTCGGTCACCAGCAAGAACAACGCGAGCGGCGGCGCGGTGATCTCCAAGCGGAACACCTTGCCGCGCAGCCGCGCGAGATTGCGCGCGCCGTCGGGATCGGTCTCAAGCAGCATCGCGCCGGCGCGGTTGAGCGCGTCGATCAGCGCGTCGATCGCGCCATCGATGGT
>JBPCXC010000187.1:0-4751 GCA_051008875.1 bacterium | reverse complement strand
CGCCTGCGCCGTCGACTTAGCCCCGAGTCATGCTAAACTCCGCGCGCGTCACGCGTGGCCAGGTAGCTCAGTCGGTAGAGCAGTGGACTGAAAATCCTCGTGTCGGCAGTTCGATTCTGTCCCTGGCCACCATTCGCCGCTTGCGCGCGCGGCGCGCCACGGCGTTGGACATCGTCGCCGGCGCGGGCGATACTTCGCGTTGCTTCAACCATCGGCAGTCCAACACTCGGTGATTCACATGGCATCGAAAGGTCCGCAAGTCCAATTGCTCGACGTCACCTTGCGCGACGGCGAGCAAACGCAAGGCGTCTCGTTCGCGCAGTCCGAGAAGGTCACCATCGCCAAGGCGCTGTTGCGCGCGCTCAAGGTCGATCGCATCGAGGTCGCCTCCGCCGGCGTATCCGACGGCGAGCGCCAAGCGCTGGCGCGCATCACCGACTGGGCGGCAAGCGAGGACTGCGTTGACCGCGTCGAGGTGCTCGGCTTCATCGACCACAAGCGCAGCGTCGATTGGATTCGCAGCGGCGGCGGCAAAGTGCTTAACTTGTTGGCAAAGGGCAGCGAAAAACATTGCCGCGAGCAGTTGGGCAAGACGCTCGCGCAACATTGCAAGGACATTCGGCGCACGGTCGAATACGCCGCCGAGCAGGGACTGTCGATCAACCTTTATTTGGAGGACTGGTCGAACGGCTATTTCGACAGTCCGGATTATGTCTATCGGATGATGGAGCAACTGCAGGCGTTGCCGATTGTGCATTACATGCTGCCGGACACGCTCGGCGTGCTGTCGCCGACGCAAGTGCACGACGCCATCGCAGATATGATCGCGAGATTCCCGCAATGCACTTTTGACTTCCACCCGCACAACGACTACGGTCTCGCCACCGCCAACTGCATGGCGGCGGTGCGCGCCGGCGCGCGCAATCTGCATTGCACCGTCAACTGCCTCGGCGAGCGCGCCGGCAACGCTTCGCTGGCCGAAGTCTGCCTGGTGCTGCGCGACAAACTAAACGCGAAGTTGTCGGTGGACGAGCGCGAGATCTACACGCTCAGCCGGATGGTCGAGAACTTCTCCGGCAAGATGGTGGCGGCGAACGCGCCGGTGGTCGGCGCCGA
This sequence comes from bacterium, assembly GCA_051008875.1. Taxonomy (GTDB): domain Bacteria; phylum Pseudomonadota; class Gammaproteobacteria; order Arenicellales; family Poriferihabitantaceae; genus JAHRAW01. The sequence continues at coordinate 3,635 of JBPCXC010000187.1, read as the reverse complement.
CGTGTTCACCCAGACCGCCGGCATCCACGCCGACGGCGACCGCAAGGGCGGGTTGTATCAGACCATGCTGTCGCCGCAGCGATTCAATCGCTCGCGTTCGTATGCGCTCGGCAAGATGAGCGGCAAGGCGTCGCTGCAGAAGAACCTCGAAGCGCTCGGCATCAGTTTGTCGGAGGACGACCGCGCCAAAGTGCTGCAGCGCATCGTCAAACTCGGCGACTCCAAAGAGGTGATCACGCCGGAGGACTTGCCGTTCATCATCGCCGACATCCTCGAAAGCCGCGGCAACCGCCAACTCGAACTGCTCAACTGCTCGATCACCAGCGGACTCGATCTCGAATCCGCGGTCAGCATCCGGGTGAAGTTATACGGCGAAATCCACAAGTCGAGCGGCGCCGGCAACGGCGGCTTCGACGCCTTCATCGCGGCGATCCGCAAAGTGCTCGACGCCAACGGCATCACGCCGAATCGCTTCGACTTCCCCGAACTGCTCGACTACCAAATCCGCATCCCCAAAGGCGGCACCGCCAGCGCGCTGGTCGAATGCTTCATCACCTGGCGCGACCAAGGACGCGACCTGCGCACCCGCGGCGTCAACGCCAACCAAGTGTTCGCCGGCATCGAAGCGACCTTGCGGATGCTCAACCTGAAACTCGATCAAGACAACGTCGACTCGATCGAACGCCGCGCGTGATTCCACTCGGCGCAAGCGCGACCGCGACCGCGAATCATCCGTTGCGATTGCTTCGCTTGGCGGCGGGACTATGGTTGCTGTCGTTGTTGTCGGCTTGTATTGATTCGGCCGCCGTTGATTCATCCATTGTTGATTCATCTTCCGCCGAGTCATCCGTCGCCGCTTCGTCGTCCACCGACTCGCCGAATCCATTATTGGTTTCGGTGTGCCGCAACGATTTCGCCGCGGTCGCCGAACTCGCGCCGCCGGACTTCGGCAGCGACGACATCACCACTGCGCGCGGCTTGACCGCGTTGGACTTGGCGTTGGCGAACGGCCATTGGGAGGTCGCCACCTTGCTGTTGTATTCTGGCGCGCAGGCGACTCATCGCACGCTGACTCTCGCCTGCGACATCGGCCACGCCAAGACGCTGTGCGCGCGCGATGCGAAGTGGCGGCATCACGCGTCCTGCCGCGCGGTCGAGGAGCCGTCGCGCTGGCGCAAGACCTGCCGCGCGCCGGAGCGCAATTGCCGCCGCATCCTCGGCGACGCCGGCGAAAACCCGACCGCCGACGACTAACCATCGGCGCATCGTCGCCGTCGTCGCCGCGCTAACCGACGCCGAAGATCAGCCGCCGCGCGGCAACGCATCCAGCGTGGTCGCATCCAACATCATCGCCGCCGCGACGATGGCGAAGTAGATCGGAATCAAGCACAGCATCGCGAAGCGAATCATCTTCGCCTCGTCCAACTCGACTCGCATTCCCTTGGCGATGCTCGCCACCAGCACGATGATCGGCAACGAGGCGAACACCGCGTGGCCGCCGCCGCTGTTTTGGATCGCCGAGAACAGCGCGGCGTCGCCGAACTGCGCGCCGAGTTGCGACTGCACGCTCATCATCAACGCGTTGGCGCCGAGGTTGGAGCCGGTGATGTAGCCGCTGAGCATTCCGAGCGCCGGGCTGAGCCAATGTCCGCGCGCGCCGGCGACGCCGAGCAGCGCATCGACCATGCCGCCGAGCAATCCGCTGACTTGCATCGCCTGCGCCAGCAGCAGGAACAACGCGATGCTGATCACCGGCCGCGCGCTCTTCGCCCACACTTCGGCGAAGCGCACGCGCAGCGAGTCGGCGTGGCGGACATACAACGCGGTCGCGGCGAGGAACACCGCCGGGCTGGTCATCCATTCGAAGCGCACTTCGCCGTCGCCGTCGTTGCCGCCGCCGACCAGCGCGACCGCGGCGGAGAACTCCGACCACCACGGATAACTGCCGCGCGCAAGCGCGATCAACGCGAGCAAGATCACATACGGCCGCACCGCCTTCATCCAGCCGGCACGCGCCGCGCCGCCCGCGGTCTTCGATAACGCGCCGCATCCCAACGCGCCGGTCGCCGCGGTGCCGAGTCCGGCGAGCACGCCCGCCAACTCGACCGACAGGATGTGGTTATACAGAACCAGTTGCGCCGCGAGCAACGCGCCGAGGGTCAGCGCGATGCCGATCACCCGCGCGCTGCGATCGATGACCAGCGCGGTCAGCACGCCGATGGTCGGGAACACCAGCGCGCTGGTCAGCGCGGTGTGCACGCCGAGCGTCTGCGGCGCGAGTTGCGCCAGCCCCGCGCCGACCAGCGTCGCCAGCCCGAGCGTTCCCCACGGCATGATGTTCATGCCGAGCAGCGCAACGCGGGCGGCTTGATGCGGCGGATACAAACTCAGCAGCAACGGCACGCACAAGAACAACGACACGCCGAAGCCGGTCAGCGACTCGACCGCCGGCGCGACGCCGAGCACGATCAGCAGAGTCTTCAACGACTTGTCCATCGGCAACGCCTCGATCCGCCGCGACAACTCGGCGATCGTGCCGTTGCGTTGCAGCAGCAAGTTCAAGTATTGCCCGGCGAAAATCACCACCGCCGCGCTCATCGCGAGGATCGCGGTGCGCGCCGCCGCCGGCGGCATGGTCGCCAACGGCACGCTCGCGCCGGTCATCGCCGCCAGCAACGCGATCGCCGCGATGCCGCTGCCGCAAGCGACGATCGGTCCGCGACCGAGCAGCAGCAACGCGAACACCAACAGCAACGGCAAGAAGGGCAGCATGTTGATCGAGTCGAATGTGAATCGAGAATGGAGATTGCGACAACGCGCGCGCGTCGCGGCGGGCGGATTATAATCGCCGAGCGAGAAAATCGCAGTCGCCGATTCACGCTTTCAACAATCAAGAGGCAACAACCAAATGGAAACCAAACGCATCGAACGAGTCGCGCTGATCGGCGCCGGCGTGATCGGCTCGGCGTGGGCGGCGCGGCTGCTGCTCAACGGCGTCGACGTCCGCATCCACGATCCGTCCGATCAAGCCGCGCGTCGCGTCGAGCAGGTGATCGACAACGCGCTGCGCGCCTATCGCAAAATGACGATGGCGCCGGTCGCGCGCAGCGGCCGATTAACTTTCGCCGACAGCGCGCGCGCGGCGGTCGCCGACGCCGACTTCGTGCAGGAGAGCGGGCCCGAGCGCATCGAGATCAAGACCGCGTTGCTGCGCGAAGTGTGCGACGCGACCGACGCCGATGTGGTGGTCGCGTCGTCGTCGTCGGGTTTGTTGCCGAGCGCGATGCAGTCCGGCGTGCGCCACCCCGAGCGCGTGCTGGTCGGGCATCCGTTCAATCCGGTGTATCTGATTCCGTTGATTGAAATCGTCGGCGGCGAACAAACCAGCGCGCGCGCGCGCGAAACCGCCGCCGCGTTCTATCGCAGCATCGGCATGCATCCGCTGCAAGTGCGCAAGGAGATCGACGCGTTCCTCGCCGACCGGATGATGGAGGCGCTGTGGCGCGAGGCGCTGCACTTGGTCAACGAGGGCGTCGCCAGCGTGGACGAGATCGATCAGGCGATCTGCTACGGCCCCGGCCTGCGCTGGTCGTTCATGGGCACGTTCATGGTCTATCGCATCGCCGGCGGCGAAG
>JBPCXC010000186.1:0-2945 GCA_051008875.1 bacterium | reverse complement strand
GCACGGTCACGAGGTCAGCCAAGGCGCGATGGCGACGTTGCGCGCGCACGGCGTCGCCGCGCGTTACTTGGTCGGCGGATTCGAAGCATGGGAGGCGGCGGGCGGCGACATGATGCCGCGCAAGCGGTGAACTCGCGCGATGAAATAAAGCACTCAATCGACGACCACTCAGCCGACGACCACGGCATCGCGTTCGCCGATGCCGTGCGCGTGTGGATGGTCGTCGGCTGGCTCAGTTTCGGCGGACCCGCCGGGCAGATCGCGATGCTGCATCGGATTGTCGTGGAGGAGCGGAAATGGATCAGCGAGAGCCGCTTTTTGCACGCGCTCAACTACTGCATGCTGCTGCCCGGACCCGAAGCGCAGCAGTTGGCGATTTATCTCGGCTGGCTGCTGCACCGCATCCGCGGCGGCATCGTCGCCGGCACCTTGTTCGTCCTGCCGGGCGCGCTCGTCATCCTCGCCATCAGCATCTTGTATGTCCGCTACCAAGACCTGATCGTCGTCGATGCGATCTTCTCCGGCGTCAAGGCGGCGGTTCTCGCGGTGGTGCTCGCGGCGGTGCTGCGCATCGGCAAGAAAATCTTGAGCAGCCAATTCGGTCTCGCCATCGCCGTCGGCGCATTCGTCGGCATCTTCTTCTTCGCGATTCCCTTCCCGCTGATCGTCATCGCCGCCGGCATTATCGGCATCGTCATCCACAACATCGCGCCGCAGCATCCCCAGTCCCCCGACACGAACAATGCCGACCCGAATCAAACCGCCGCGCACAACTAGTACGCCATAGACCGCGCCATAGACCGCAGCGCGACGCCACCGTCACCGGTCGCATCGTTCGCGCGCAATTTGCGCGTCCCGCTGATCTGCCTCGCGCTGTGGCTCGGTCCGGTCATCGCGCTCGGCGCGGTGCTCGGCGCGGACAATGTATATGCGCAACAAGGCGTGTTCTTCAGCCAGATGGCGGTGGTCACCTTCGGCGGCGCCTATGCGGTGCTCGCTTATATGGCGCAACAAGCAGTTACCGCGTACGGCTGGCTGAACGCAGGCGAGATGCTCGACGGACTCGGCATGGCGGAGAGCACGCCGGGACCGCTGATCATGGTCGTGCAGTTCGTCGGCTTCCTCGCCGCCTATCGCAGCCCCGGCGCGCTCGACCCGCTGCTCGCCGGCACGCTTGGCGCGATGCTCGCCACTTGGGTCACCTTCGTGCCGTGCTTCTTGTGGATCTTCCTCGGTGCGCCGTACATCGAAAAACTACGCGACAACCAGATCATCAAAGCCGCGCTCGAAGCCATCACCGCCGCCGTGGTCGGCGTCATCGCCAACCTTTCGCTGTGGTTCGCCATGCATGTCCTGTTCGCGCAGTTGCACGACATCCGCGTTGCCGGCATGGCGTTTCAGTCGCCGGTATGGAGCAGCGTCAACCCATCATCCGCCCTATTAGCCATCGCCGCGTTCATACTCTTGCCGCGTCTTGGCATGATCAAGACGCTGGGCGTGTGCATGCTCTCTTCCATCGTGGTGGTATATTCGGGGCTGGGCGGCTGAAGCATTTGCAGGCGGACTGGTCGGCGAACTCGCCGGCTCGATGCCGCGGTTGCGCCGTACGAACGCCCGCCGCGCGCGCCGAAAACCTCGCGCCAGCGTCGGATCCACCGCGATACCCGTAATTTTCGATTGATTTTCAACGACTTTCCGAATCAACCTGTGGTCGGTTCGGCGATTCGGCGGGCATCTTGCAATCGGATTTTTTTCGCTTATACTTAGCTCCCTGTTCAAGATTGACTGGCGGTCGCCGACGTCGTCGCCCGATAGTGTCGCCGATGACGCCGCGGCCGGTTTCCCACCCCAACTTTCCAAAATCGAGGAGAATCTCATGAAACTCACCAAACTAACCGCCATCGCAGCCGCCCTGTCGGCGACCGCGATGATGACCGCGGTGTCGGCGCAAGCCGCCACCTTGGACGAAGTCAAGTCGCGCGGCGAACTCAACTGCGTGATCAACACCGGCTTGATCGGCTTCGCCGCGCCCGACGCCAACGGCCGCTGGGACGGCTTCGACGTCGCGCATTGCCGCGCGGTCGCCGCCGCGGTGCTCGGCGATCCGGACAAAGTGAAGTTCGTCAACGCCACCGGCAAGACCCGCTTCACCTTGCTCAACTCCGGCGAAGGCGACGTGCTGTTCCGCAACACCACCGAGACGATGAGTCGCGACGCCGACCTCAAACTCTCGTTCCTGCCGATCACGTACTACGACGGCGCCGGCTTCATCGTGCGCAAGAGCCTCGGCGTGACCTCGGCGAAAGACTTGGGCGGCGCATCGGTCTGCATCCAGACCGGCACCACCACCGAGTTGAACCTCGCCGACTTCGCCCGCGCCAACGACATCAACTACGAGCCGGTGCCGATCGAGACCAACGAGGAGGCGCGCACCAACTATCTCGCCAATCGTTGCGACACGTACATCACCGACGCTTCTGGCTTGGCGGCGACGCGCGCCACGTTCGACAATCCGCGCGACCACATCATCCTGCCCGAGTTGATCTCCAAAGAGCCGCTGGGCGGCGCGGTGCGCCATGGCGACGACCAATGGTTCGACGTCAACAAGTGGGTCATCAGCGCGCTGATTTTGGCTGAAGAACTCGGCATCACCCAGTCCAACGTCAGCAGCATGGCGAGCGCGCCCGGCAAGAGCGGCGACATCAACCGCATGCTCGGCACCGAGGGCGACTTCGGCGCGATGATCGGGCTCGACAAGCAATGGGCGGTGCGGGCTATCGCCGCCGGCGGCAACTACGGCGAGATCTTCGACCGCTTCTTAGGTCCCAACACCGAGATCGGCTTGGAGCGCGGCTTGAACGCGCTGTACACCGACGGCGGCATCATGTACGCGGCGCCGGTGCGCTAAGCACGCAACGCGGTTTTTGCTTCACACGCCATAGACG
>JBPCXC010000185.1:0-10999 GCA_051008875.1 bacterium | reverse complement strand
AGCGTGTATTGCGCCCACGCGCTTTGCCGGTCGGGCGGGACGCGCGGGGTGGTGAGCACGCCGTCGAGTTCGCGCGTGTAGCGCGTGGCGACTTCGCGGCGCGCGGCGAGTTCGCGCTCGAACACTTTCAACTTGCAGCGAAGAACCGCGGCTTGGATGGTGTCGAGGCGGCCGGTGATGCCGGTGCGGACGTTGTCGTATTGGTCGGCGCCCATGCCGTGCACGCGGATCGAGCGCACCAACTCGGCCAACCGGTCGTCGTCGGTGAACACCGCGCCGCCGTCGCCGTAGCAGCCGAGCGGCTTGGCCGGGAAGAAACTGGTCGCGCTGATGTCGCCGAGCGCGCCGGTTTTCACGCCGCCGAACGCGCCGCCGAAACTCTGCGCGGCGTCGGCGAGCACGAACAAATCGTTGTCGCGCGCGATCGCGTTGATCGCGTCGTAGTTCGCCGGCAGACCGAACAAGTCCACCGGAATCACGCCGCGCAAATTCAACTCGCCGTCGCGGCGCACGCGCGCGATGGTCTCGGCCAAGCGCGCCGGGCTGAGGTTGAAGTCGGCTTCATCGACATCGACGAACACCGTGGTCGCGCCGAGCAACTGGATCACCTCGGCGGTGGCGACGAAGGTGAACGGCGGCGCGATGACCGCGTCGCCGGGCCCGACGCGGTACGCCATCAACGCCATCAGCAGCGCGTCGGTGCCGCTGGCGGCGGCGATGGCGTGGGCGACGCCGCAATGCTCCGCCAGTTCGCGCTCCAACGCGCCGACCTCGGGTCCCATGATGAACTGACCGTGCTGCAACACGCGCTCGATCGCGGCGCGGACATCGTCCTCGATCGCCGCGAACTGCGCGTTGAGATCAACGAACTTGATTTCGTTTGAGTCGTTCATTCGTTCGCGTTGTTCATTCGTCCATGTCATTCATCCGCCCGCGTCGTTCATTCGTTCGCTTCGTTATACGCTCGACCGCATTCACTGCAAATCCGATTCACGCCATTGCCAACTTTGCAGCGACACGCCGTCGTCGGGCGCGTCGAGCGCGGCGCCGTCGTGCACCAGTGCGGCGATGCCGGCGAATGGCGGGGTTAGTTGCACGCCGTGCAGCACGCGTCCGCGCAGCATTGGCGCGTCCGCGTCGAACAGTCCGCGCGCGCGCGACGCCCAAGTCGGCGCGGCGAGTTCGACGCATAGCGGTGCGCGGTTGATGTGGTAGCGGATGCCGACGCCGAGCGCCTTGCCGTATGCCTCCTTGCGCGTCCAGCACGCCAGCATCGCGCGCTCGCGCCAGCGCGCCGGCACTTCGCGCCACGCGCGTCGCTCGGCGGCGGTCAGTTTGCGCTTTGCCAGCCGCGCCGCGTTGATGTTGCGCGGCGACGCCTCCAAGTCGATGCCGACTTGCCGGTTCCAGGCGACGGCATACAACGCGTGACCGCGCGACAGCGAATAGTTGAAGCAGAGTTCGCCGTCGCGCAGTCGGTTGCGCAGCGACGGCTTGCCGTGCGCGCCCACGCCGAAGCGCAGGCGGTCGTTGGGCACGCCGGCGTAGGCGCGCAGCAGCAGCCGCAGTCCGGCGCGGCCGCCGAGATACATCGTGCGCGGCGCGCCGTCGCGCAACCGCTCGCCGCGCGCGCGCTCCGACGCGGTCAGCAACGAGAGATGATGCCCGTCCGGTTGCATCGAAAGTCGCGCGAGATCGATCGCCCACAAATGGACTTGCCCCGGCGCGAGCGGTGGCGCGTCATCGGCGGCTATCGCGCGCGGCGTCCAGCGCGGCGTGATCGCGCCGACTGCGTGAATGGAATCAGTGTCTGGCACGAAAGAATCATCGGCGACGTGTAGCGCGTCGTCGTCGATTGCGCGAATGGGGTCAGTGTTCGGCAAGAAAGAATCATCGGCACCGACTCCTCGAATAGAATCAGTGTTCGGCGGGAAGGAGTCATCGGCAACGTGTGGTGCATCGACACCGACTGCGCGAATGGAATCAATGTCCGGCGAAAAGGAATCATCCACGTCGCGCGACGCGTCGTCGCCGACTCTGCGAATGGAATCGGCGTGCGGCGGGAAGGAATCATCCGCGATGCGCGGCGCGTCGTCGCCGACTCTGCGAATCAAATCGGCGCTCGGCACGAAAGAATCATCGGCACCGACTCCACGGATGGAATCACCGTTCGGCGAAACGGAATCATCGGCAACACACGGCGCGTCGGTGCGCGGTGTCGGCGCGATGTTGTGCGCAGTGGCGGGTGGTCGCGCGGGCGCGTGGTTCACCACGTTTTGAAAGCCGCGGGGAAGCGGCCCGCGTGGTTCACCATGTTTCGAAGACCGGGGGGAAGTTGCTGATCCGCAGCAGCGCGGCTTCCTCGACGCTCGCGTCCAAGCCGCGCTGTTTCTTCTGCAGGATGCGATGCTGCAGTCCTTGCTTGTCGAACAAATAGGACGCGCTGCCTTGGTGCAGTTCGACCACGAAGCCTTCGCCGGGCAGGTTGTAGATGCCGCCGAGTTCGGTTTTCTCGCGCAGGTCGACGGGGATCGTTTCGCTCGGTTGATTCATTGCGGCGGCGTTGGCGCGGTCGGTGTGGTGGAATGCGTTGCACTGCGGACGAGCGATTATAATACACCAATCGCGCGACGCATCGTACGGCGCATCAATCGGCGCATCGTTTGCGGGCGCGCCGGTGGCGTGCTATAAACGACGGTCGCTTGCCGCCCGAGTCGCTGACATCCATTCCCGAGCCAACGCGCAACCGACCGACCAAAATGGACTACGAAACCGCCCGCGCCAACATGATCGAACGGCAGATCCGTCCGTGGAATGTGCTCGCGGAGCAGACCTTGCGCGCGCTTGCGCGCATTCGCCGCGAGCAGTTCGTGCCGATGGAGTGCCGCGAGCTGGCGTTCGCCGATGTGCAGATTCCGCTCGGCGACGGCGAGGTCATGCTCGAGCCGAAGGTCGGCGCGCGGATGATGGAGGCGCTCGATCTCGATGCCGGCGACGCAGTGCTCGAGGTCGGCGCCGGCAGCGGCTACTTGGTCGCGCTGCTCGCCTCGGTGTGCGCGCATGTGGTCGCGGTCGAGATCAATCCGCGGTTGCTGCGCCAAGCGCGCGACAACCTCGCGCGCGCCGGCGTCGCCAACGTCACGCTGGTCGAGGGCGACGCCCACGCCGGCTGGCCGGGGCGGTTCGACGCGATTCTAATCAGCGGCTCGCTGCCGCAAATCATCGCGCCGACGGAGATCGCGCCGACGCAGGAACAGGACGGCGCGCGCGTCGCCGACGGCGACAGTCCGTGGCTGCGCGCGCTGGCGGACGGCGGGCGGCTGGTCGGCATCGAAGGACATGCGCCGGCGATGCAAGCGGTGCGCCTTGAGCGGCACGGCGACGAGGTGCTGCGCCGGACGTTGTTCGAGACCGTCGCGCCGCGCCTGCGCAATGTCGTCGAGGCGTCGGAGTTCGTGTTTTAGTGAACGCCGCGACATCCGCGCGGCGCATCTTTTTCGCCGCATCGCGAAGGCGCGGTCGCGGTCACGGTCGCCGCTTCCGTCGTGGTTGTTTGGCGGCGGCGGCGGCGTGGCTCGCGTTGCCGGGCATCGGTCACGGCGACGATTTGTGGGAGGTTTATCAAACCGCGTTGGCGCGCGATGCGGCGTATGGCGCGGCGCGGCATGAATACCAAAGCGCCCGCCTCGATGCGCCGGCGGCGCGCGCGGCGTTGTTGCCGACGGTGTCGTTGCAGGGCTCGGTCGGGCAGACGCAAGACAATAATAATCAGCAGAACAATTTCGACTCATACGATCACAGCAACATCGGCTTGACCGCGCGCATGCCGTTGTTCGATTTCGGCGTGTGGAGCGAAGTCAGCCAAGGTCGGTTGCGCGCAGCGCGCGCGGCGATTCGATTCGATCAGGCGCAGGACGATTTGATTCTCCGCGTCGCCGAGCGCTACTTCGAGGTGCTGGCGGCGCGCGACCGCAAGGAGGTCGCGCGGCGGCAGAAACTTTCGATCCAACGCCAGCGCGATTTCGCCGCCGAACGCCTTGCCGTCGGCGTCGGCACGCAAGCCGACTTGTTCGACGCCGAGGCGCGCTTCCAGCAGGCGGTGGCGGACTTGATCGAAGCCGACAACGCGATCGACAACGCGGCGCAGGCGTTGAAGCGCGTGGTCGGCGACGCGCCCGCGAGCTTGACCGCGTATCCCGCGGACGCGCCGCTGCCGCCGCCGTCGCCGGCGTCGGTCGGCGCGTGGGTCGAGCGGGCGGCGGCGAATCATCTCGCGCTGAAGGCGGCGGAATACGACTTGGCGATCGCGCGCGAGGAGATCAAGCGGCAACGGGCGGCGCGCTTGCCGCGGATTGGATTGGAGGCGGATCGGGGACGAAGGCGCGTCAGCGATCACGACGACGACCTCAACGGAGCGACCAACTCAACCAGCGTCAGCGCCACTTTGTCGTGGACTCTGTTCGCCGGCGGTGCGTTACATCACCGCACGCGACAAGCGAGTTTGCGCGCCGTCGCCGCCGAGCAGACGCGCGAGGACATACGTCGGCGGATCGAAGCCGACGCCACCGAGTCGTTCCTCGCCGTGACCGGCGGGCTCAGCCGGGCGCAGGCGCTGTCCGAGGCGGTGCGCGCCGGGACAAGCGCGCTGGCGGCGAAGGAGGAGGGCTTCCGCGCCGGGCTGACCACCAACCTCGACGTGCTCGACGCGCAGCGCGACTTGGCGCGCTCGCGCACCGACCACCTGCGCGCGCGCTACGACTTCCTGCTCTCGGTGCTGCGCCTCGAGCGCGCCGCCGGCGACCTCGACGAGAGCGACTTGCAACGCGTCAACGACTGGCTGACCGCGGGCTGACCGCGGCGAAGCAAATCTTTCCGCGCATCGCTTGCCGCTTGCGCGCTCGCGACAAAGGCGGATCGGGGCGGGGTGTACAGCCCGATTTGGCGGAAGTTAACAAAACCATTTGCTTTTGCCTCCCATTTTGCTGATTATGACTCCATCGCGCGCCAGCGCTCCGCTGTTCCGTGTTCCGTATTGGATATGAGGATATGACCCATGCAAACGCTGCCTATAACTGAAGTCAAAAACAGCATTCAGCTGATGAGAGATCCTGAATTTCGTCAGCGCGTGCTGAACAAAGACCCTGATGCGCTGGCGTTTTGCCATGTCCCCGTGTCCGCTGAAGGGGATAGCGAGCAGCCCGAGATCAAAGTGGTCGTCAGCACCAAAAACAAAATGTATTTGCCGTTGATGCGGATCGATTCGCAGAGCGAGACGCTTGGAAACGAGCAGTTGGCCCAGATTCAGGCCGCCGGACAGACCGCTGGCACGGCGAGCACCATCGGTTCGCTCGGCTGTTTTTCTACTTTCGGCAGCGCGCCGTTGACGGTTTCAACCTACGGAAGCATGTCCACTCTTGGCTCCACCGGCACCGCCGGCTCCGGCAATTAATCGAATTCCAATTTCCAACTCCATCTTTCTCCGTCATTTGGCGGTGCTATGAACATGAACCAGCAAGACGATAACCACCGCGAGCAAATTCAACACACCTATCCGATGATGATGGATCCCGAATTTCGGCGTATGTGCCGGCAGGATCCTCGAGCGGGGCTCATTGATTTGGCATCCAGCGGCGATGCCCGGTTTGAATTTAATTTCGAGGGCGTAGAGGAGGTCAAGGTGGTCACCAACGCCAAGGACAAAATGTATATTCCGATACTGGCGATCAAAGATGCCCATGTCTTGTCCCGCGACGATTTGCAGCAAGTCAACGCCGCCGGAATGGCGGTCAGCACCGTCGGCTGCCTCGGCAGCATCAGCTCCCTCGGCACCGTCGGCACCACCGTCTCTTCCTTCGGCACCGGCTCATGCGTCGGCAGCGCCGGAACCGTTGATTAGGCTGCCGGCGACGGCTCCGTCGGCACCGTCGCTCCCGTCCCTTCCTCTTTTTATCCTTTCCAAAACACCGGCGTCAGCAGCACCAGCAAGGTGAACAACTCCAGCCGGCCGAGCAGCATCGCGAAGGTCAGCACAATCTTGCCCATGTCGCTGACGCCGGCGTAGTTCTGCGCCACCTCGCCTAAGCCTGGACCGAGATTGTTGAGGCACGCGGTGACCGCCGAGAACGCGGTCACCGGGTCGGCGCCGCTCGCCAGCATCAGCAGCAGCAGCAGCACATAACTCAATATATACAGCGACAGGAATCCCCACACCGCGTTGATCACGTTGTCCGGCACCGGCTTGCCGCCGACCTTGATCGGGATCAGCGCGCTCGGATGCACCAGTTTGGAGATCTCGCGCAAGCCTTGCTTGCACAGCAGGATCATGCGGATGATCTTCATGCCGCCGGCGGTCGAGCCGGCGCAGCCGCCAGCGGTGCTCGCCAGCAGCAGCATGATCGGCAGGAAGCCGGGCCATTGCGAGAATTCGGCGGTGGTGAAGCCGGTGGTGGTGACGATCGAGATCACCTGCACCGCGCCTTGCACCAGGTTGTCGCCGAAGTCGTCGAACACGCGGTGGCGCAACAGCATCGCCACGGTGATCGCCAGCGTCGCCGCCAGCAGCGCGAAGTACGCGCGCGCCTCCGGGTCGCGCAGATAGACCGCGACGCGGCGCGAGCGAAACGCGGTGAAGTGCAACGCGAAGTTCAGCCCCGACAGCAGCATGAACGCGCACGCCACCAGATAGATCGCGTCGCTGGCGAAATAGCCGAGGTTGGCGTCGTGGGTCGAGAAGCCGCCGATGGCGATGGTCGAGAAGGCGTGGCCGACGGCGTCGAACCAGTCCATTCCGGCGAGGCGATAGCAAACCGCGCAGGCGATGGTCAAACTGAGATAGATGAACCACAGTCCCTTGGCGGTCTCGGTGATGCGCGGCGTGGGTTTGTCGTGCTTGACTGCGCCTGGGGTTTCGGCGCGATAAAGTTGCATGCCGCCGACGCCGAGCATCGGCATCACCGCGACCGCCAGCACGACGATGCCCATGCCGCCGAGCCATTGCAGTTGCTGGCGGTAATAGCGGATCGACGGCGGCAAGTCGTCGAGCCCGACGAGGATGGTCGCGCCGGTGGTGGTCAGCCCCGACATCGACTCGAACAGCGCGTCGATCACGCCAATCGCGGCGCCGACCGCGACGCCGTCGGTTGGCGCGCGCAGCAACGCCAGCGGCAGCGCGCCCATCGCCGACAGCACGCTCCACGCCAGCACGACGACGAGGAAGCCGTCGCGCAGGCGCAGGTCGCCGGAGTGGCGTCGCAGCGGCAACCAGCACGCCGCGCCGAGCGCGAAAGTCAGCGCCAGCGCGGCGCCAAACGGCGCGGTCGCGCCATCGCCGGCGAACGCCGAAACGGCAAGCGGCGGCAGCAAGGTGATGCTGAACAGCACCAGCAAGATGCCGAGCACTTTGACGACGGCCTTGTTGCGCATTCGTTTGAAGATGCGGCGGGTCGGAGTCGGGCGCGCGCCTTAAAAGAAAGTCGCCGACACTTGGAACAACTTCTCCACGTCCGGGATGCGGCGCTTGTCGATGACGAAGATGATGACGTGGTCGTTCTCCTCGATCACGCTGTCGTGGTCGAAGCGCAGCAACTCGTCGTCGCGCATGATCGCGCCGACGGTCGCGCCTTGCGGCAGCTTGATCTCGCTCAAGCGGCGGCCGACCAGTTTGGACGAGTCGCGGTCGCCGTGCACCACCGCCTCGATCACCTCGGCGACGCCGCGGCGAAGCGAATGCGCCGCCTTGACGTCGCCGCGGCGGACATGCGAGAGCAGCGCGCTGACCGTCGCCAAGCGCGGCGAGATGGCGATGTCGAGCACGCTGCTCTCGATCAAGTCGATGTACGCCGCGCGGTTGACGATCGCCATCGCGCGGCGCGCGCCGAGTCGCTTGGCGAGCATCGCCGACAGGATGTTGGCTTCGTCCTCGTTGGTCAGCGCGCAGAACAACTCCATCGAATCGATGTTCTCCTCGCGCAGCAACTCCTCGTCGGCGGCGTCGCCCTGCAGCACCACGGTGTCCTCGAGTTGCTCCGAGACATGCTGCGCGCGCGCCGCGTCGCGCTCGATCAACTTGACTTGGAAGCCGGTCTGCTCGAGCGACTGCGCTAGGCGGAAGCCGATGTTGCCGGCGCCGGCGATGATGATGCGCCGCCCGACCTCCTCGAGGCTGCGCAACTGCTTCATCACCACGCGCAGGTCGTGCGCGGTGGCGATGAAGAACACCTCGTCGTCGGGCTCGATGATGGTCTTGCCGGTGGGGATGATGGCGCGGTCGCGGCGATAGATGGCGGCGACGCGGGTGTTGACCGTCGGCAGGTTGCGCTCGAGTTCGCGCAAGGCTTGCCCGACCAGCGCGCCGCCGTAGTACGCGCGCAAGCCGACCAGCCGGATGCGTCCGCCGGCGAAGTCGATCACCTGCAGCGCGCCGGGATGCTCGATCAGCCGCTGGATTTGATCGGTGACGACTTGCTCCGGGCTGATGATGACGTCGATCGGAATCGACTGCGCGCGGAACAAGTCGGGATGCGCGAGATAGTCCGACGAGCGCACGCGCGCGATCTTGGTCGGCGTGTTGAACAGCGAATGCGCGATCTGGCAGGCGATCATGTTGATCTCGTCGCTGTCGGTCACCGCCAGCACCATGTCCACGTCCTCGACCCCGGCGCGCAGCAGCACCTCCGGCGACGCCGCCTGCCCGGCGACGGTGCGGATGTCGAGGCGGTCTTGCAAGCCGGCGAGCAACTTCGGATTGCGATCGACCAAGGTGATGTCGTTCTCCTCGCGCGACAGAATCTCCGCCGCCGAAGCGCCGACCTGCCCGCCGCCGAGGATGATGATTTTCATGCGCCGGCGTTGTTCTTATTAAGCAAGCAATAATAGAACCCGTCGCCGGAATGCACGCCCGGCAAGCGTTGGCGACCGAAGTCGGTGGCGATGCCGGGCGGCGCGTCGAGCGGCGCGGGCGCATTCGCTTGGTCGGGATGCGCGCGTTGGAGGAATGATTCGATCACGGCGTCGTTCTCCGCCGGCAGGATGGAGCAGGTCAAGTATAGCAGTGCGCCGCCGTCGGCGAGCAACGACCACGCCCGCGCCAGCAGATCCAACTGCTGCGCGGCGAACTTCGGGATGTCGTCGGCGCGGCGGCGATGCTTGATGTCGGGATGGCGGCGGATTACGCCGCTGCCGCTGCACGGCGCATCGAGCACGATGCGGTCGAACGCGCGACCGTCCCACCACTCGTGCGCGCGCGTCAAGTCGCCGGCGATGACTTGCGCCTCGTCCGCCAATCTTAAGCGCGTCAGATTCTCGCGCACCGCATCGATGCGCGGGGCTAAGTCCAACGCCACCACTTCGGCGCATTTCGTCGGCGCCTCGAGCAGCAATCCGGTCTTGCCGCCGGGTGCGGCGCAGGCGTCGAGCACGCGCTCGCCGGCGCGCGGCGCCAACGCATCCAACGCCAGTTGCGCCGACTCGTCCTGCACCGACGCCAGCCCGTCGTCGAAGCCGGGAATGCGCGCCGTCGGCAGCGGTCGCGCCAGGGTCACGCCGAGCGCGCTGTCGGCGGTCGGCGTCGCGGCGACGCCGTGGTGCGCCAGATGCGCGATGTATTCATCGCGCCCGATGCGACGGCGATTGACCCGCAACGTCAGCGGCGGCTTGGCGTTGCTCGCCGCGATCACCGCCTCGGCATGCGCCGGCCAATGCGCGTGGATGTCGCGGTGCAGCCACGCCGGAAACGACGCGCGCGCCGCCGGGGAGAGTTCGCGCGCCAAGGTTTCGCGGCGCGTCAAAAAGTTGCGCAGCACCGCGTTAATCAGATCGCCGGCCCACGCGAAGCGCGTGCCCTTGACCGCCTCGACGCTCTGCGCGACCGCGGCGTAGTCGGGCGTGCGCATGTGCTCGAGTTGATGGCAGGCGTTGATCAAAATGAAATGCACCACGCGGTCATGCGCCTTCAACGGCTTGCGCAGCAACCGCGCCAGCGCGCCGTCGAAATAATGATAATGCCGGCACGCGCCATAGCAAACCTCCTGCAGCCACGCGCGCTCCTTCTCCGCCGTCGCCGCGCGCGCCAACGCATCGTCCAACGACCGCCCACGATCGACCACCTCCATCACCGCGCGCGCGGCGAGCATGTGCGGGTGTTGTTTCATTATGCGTGCGTTCGCGCGTTTCGCCGCGTCGTGCGCGGCGGCTTCACTTTGCGTCGTCGGTGACGAAGCGCATGCCCGGGGTGATGTGCATGCCGTTCAGCAACGCCGCCGCCGACATCGGCGCGCCGCCGGGTTTTTGCAACTCGGTCAGCACCAACATGCCGCCACCAGTCGCCACCGCGATTCCATCGGCGTCGGCGCGGAGGATTTCGCCGGCGCGTGCTTGCGCGCCGTCGCCGACTTTCGCGCGCAGCACGCGCAAGGCGACGCGCTCGTCGGCGCGCGCCAGCACCACGCGCGCCATCGGCGTCGGGTTGAATGCGCGCACCTTGCGCTCGAGCGCGACCGCGCTTTGGCGCCAGTCGAGTTGCGCTTCGGACCGAGCGAGTTTGCGCGCGCGGCAGGCGTGGCGTTCGTCCTGCGGCATCGCCGTCAGCGTCTGCGCGGCGAGCGCGGGCAAACTGGCGCCGAGCAGTTGCGCCGCCAGCGTCGCCAATTCATCGCACAGACTCCCGCCGGTGGCGTTGGCGGCGATCGGGATACGCGCCTGCGCCAGGATCGCGCCGGTGTCGAGGCCCGCGTCCATTTGCATCAAACTGACGCCGGTAGCGGCGTCGCCGGCTTCGATCGCGCGTTGGATCGGCGCCGCGCCGCGCCAGCGCGGCAGCAGCGAGGCGTGCAAGTTGACGCAGCCGAGGCGCGGGATGTCGAGCGCCGCGCGCGGCAGCACCAAGCCGTATGCGACCACCACGATCAAGTCGGGGCGCAGTCGCGCGAGTCGGGCGATCTCGACTTCGCCGCGCAGCGACTCGAATTGCAAAATCGGCGGCGCCGGATCGCAACCTTGCGCG
>JBPCXC010000184.1:0-6672 GCA_051008875.1 bacterium | reverse complement strand
GTGTAAAAGATGACTACAAGAACAACACCAACCGAGTCAAACCAACCGACCTGATATATCCAGCACCGCCGCGATGATTCCAATCATACTAACCATCATCACCCCACACGTAATCGTCATCTGCTTGTACGAAAGTTTGATCGCCAATTTCACTTCATTGAACTCGGCTTGCGTCGCCGCCTCCAATCGCGCGATATCGGCTTGCGTCGTCGCTTGCGATTCCCTGAACTCGGCCTGCATCGCCGCTTGCGCTTCCCTGAACTCGGTTCGTAGTATCGCTTGCGATTTCTCGATGTCAGCCTTCGTCGCTAGACGTAATTTCTCGATGTCGGCCTTCGTCGCCGCTTGCGCTTCCCTGAACTCGGTTCGTAGTATCGCTTGCGATTTCTCGATGTCGGCCTTCGTCGCTAGACGTAATTTCTCGATGTCGGCCTTCGTCGCTAGACATAATTTCTCGATGTCGGCCTTCGTCGCCAATCGCAACTCCTTGATGTCGGCCTTCGTCGCCAGCCGCAACTCCTTGATGTCGGCCTTCGTCGCCAGCCGCAACTCTTTGATATCGTCCTTCGTCGCCAGATTGCTCTGGCTGTCCGAAATCGTTTTCACCACCGACTTCGCCTGGTTCTCGGCGAAATCGGCGTCTTGCAACTGCTGCATCGCAGCCATCGTGTCAAACTTGGTGTTTGCCATGATCCATGTCTCCTTGTAAAGATAGAATGAAATCAAGGGGAAATCCCTTGATTCAAAGGACTAATTCCCTTGATTGCGGATAGTTTATCGTGGTTGCGGCGAGGCTGTCAATCTTTTTTTGGCGGCGGGAGAGGCTCGCTTGCGCGGTGGTATGAGCAAGTTGTGGGGTTTTCGCGCGCATCGAAGGCAAGCAAGCCTTCGGCTTGCCTCACTCGCTTGCGCGAGTGTGGATTGCTCGTATCATCCCTGATACTCGCCCTTACGGGCTCGCTGCGCTCGCGAAAAATCGCTCCGGGCGCTTTTTTCCCGCTTAACAGACTGCGGGAATGACGGCCTAGGGGGGATGGGTGCGGGAATGACGGTGGTGGGAAGTGGTCGCGGGAAAAAAACGCCGAGAGCGTTTTTCCTTTAGCGCAGCGCGCCCGCGAGGGCGTGCTCACTTGCGGTCGGCGCGAGCGGTCGGCAGTGTGGTTTGATGGGATAATCAAGCACCGTTTCCGCATCACCGCCCGACCGCCATGTCGCCCGCCGAGCAGGTCATCTTAGTGGATGGCTCATCGTTTTTATTCCGCGCCTATCACGCGATTCGTGAGCCGTTGACGACTTCGGCCGGGCAGACTACGCATGCGGTGTTCGGCACGATTAATATGCTGCGCAGTTTGCTCAAGGGCGCGTTGACCGATGGCGTCGCGCCGACGCGGGTGGCGGTGGTGATGGATGCGAAGGGCAAGACGTTTCGCCACCAGATGTATGCCGACTACAAGGCGAATCGCCCGCCGATGCCGGATGATTTGCGCGCGCAGTTGGCGTATGTCGAGCGCATCATTCCGGCGCTTGGCATCGCGCTGATTTCGGTGCCGGGGGTCGAGGCCGACGATGTCATCGGCACGCTGGCGACGCGCGCGAGCGAGCGCGGCTGGCGCGCGATGCTGGTCAGCAGCGACAAGGACTTGGCGCAGTTGGTCGGCGAGCGGGTCGAGATGGTGGACACGATGAAGAACCTGCGGCTCGACGTCGCCGGCGTGACCGCGAAGTTCGGCGTGCCGCCGCAGCGGATGGTCGAGTATCTCGCGCTGATGGGCGACGCTTCGGACAACATTCCCGGCATCCCGATGGTCGGCGCGAAGACCGCGGCGAAGTGGCTCGACCGCTTCGGCTCGCTGGCGCAGATCATCGCGCGCGCCGACGAGATCAAAGGCAAGGTCGGCGAGTCGCTGCGCGCCAATCTGAAGCAACTGGAGTTGTCGCGCCAACTGGCGACGCTGCGGCTGGACTTGGAGTTGGAGGTCGGGCTGGACGACTTGAAAGTGCGCGAAGCGGACGCGGTGGCGTTGCGCGCGTTGTATACGGAACTTGAGTTTAATTCGTGGTTGAAGCAGTTGTCATCTCCCTCGCCGTCATTCCCGCAGTCTGTTGAGCGGGAATCCACACTCGCGAAGCGAGTGAAGCAAGCCGAAGGCTTGCCTGCTTTTGCTACAAGCGGGAATGACGGTGACGGCGTCGGCGAAAAGAAAAAGAGATTCCCGCTTAAAGACGGCGGGAATGACGGCGGGAATGACGGCGGGGGAGACGGCGGGAATAACGAGGGGGGAGTTGCGGAAATAACGGCAAAGAATGAACCACCAACCCAATACGAAACAATCCTCGACAACAAATCTTTAGCACGTTGGATTGCGAAACTTCGCAAGGCGAAGTTGTTTGCGCTTGACACCGAGACCACTTCGCTCGACGCGCAGCGCGCCGAACTGGTTGGGATGTCGTTTTCGGTGCGCGCCGGCGAGGCGGCGTATTTGCCGTTGCAACATGGCTATGCCGGCGCGCCGGCGCAACTGCCGTTGGCGGCGACGTTGGCGAAACTTCGGCCGCTGCTGGAGGACGCGAAGCGCGCCAAGACCGGGCAGAACATCAAGTATGACTTGGCGGTGCTGCGGCGCCACGGCATCGCGCTCGACGGCGTGACTCACGACACCATGCTGATGTCGTATCTGCTCGACGCCGGCAACTCGCGCCACGACTTGGACGCGCTGGCGATGAAGCATCTTGGGCGGCGCACGATTCAGTTCGCCGAGGTCGCCGGCTCGGGGAAGAATCAAATCACCTTTGATCAAGTGCATATCGAGCAAGCCGCGCAATACGCCGCCGAGGACGCCGATGTGACGCTGCAACTGCATCGCGCGCTGGCGCCGCGGCTGGCGCGCGACGACGCGCTGCGCGAGTTGTTCGAGCGCATCGAGATGCCGTTGATCGCGGTGCTGGCGCGCACCGAGGCGAACGGCGTGAAGATCGACGCGGCGATGCTGCGCGAGCAAAGCGCGGCGCTGGCGACGCGGCTGGCGGAGGTCGAGACGAGCGCGCATGCGGTCGCCGGCGAGGTGTTCAACATCGCATCGCCGCGGCAGATCCAGGAGATTCTGTATGACAAGCAGTCCATTCCGGTGCTGCGCAAGACGCCGAAAGGTCAGCCGTCCACCGCCGAGAGCGTGCTGCAGGAGTTGGCGCGCGAGCACGAGTTGCCGCGGCTGATTCTGCAGCATCGCGGCCTCGCCAAACTCAAAGGAACTTACACCGACAAACTGCCGGAGATGATCAACCCGCACACCGGACGCATCCACACTTCGTATCATCAAGCGGTCGCCGCCACCGGTCGGCTGTCGTCGTCCGACCCGAACTTGCAGAACATTCCGATTCGCAGCGAGGAAGGCGGGCACATCCGCGAAGCGTTCATCGCCGAGCCCGGCTGCGTGCTGGTGTCGGCGGATTATTCGCAGATCGAACTGCGCATCATGGCGCATCTGTCGCAGGACGACGGTCTGATCAACGCCTTCGCCGACAGACTGGATGTGCATCGCGCCACCGCCGCCGAAGTGTTCGGCGTCGCCGCCGATGAAGTCGACGCCGAGCAACGACGACGCGCCAAAGCGATCAACTTCGGCTTGATCTACGGCATGTCGGCGTTCGGCTTGGCGCGGCAACTTCGCATCGAGCAAAAGGAGGCGCGCGCGTATATCGAGATTTATTTCGCGCGCTATCCGGGCGTGAAGCGGTATATGGAGCAGACCAAAGAACACGCGCGCGAACGCGGCTATGTCGAAACGCTATATGGCCGCCGGTTGAACTTGCCCGAGATTAACTCAAAGAACGCCGCGCGCCGTCAATACGCCGAACGCACCGCGATCAACGCGCCGATGCAAGGCTCGGCGGCGGACTTGATTAAGTTGGCGATGTTGGAGGTGGATCGGTGGATTTTGGATAGCGGCGCCGCGGCGAAGATTATTATGCAAGTGCATGACGAGTTGGTGCTTGAGGTTGGTGAGGGTGAGAGCAAGCAAGTGGCGAAGGAGGTTGCGGGGTTGATGGGTGGGGTTGCGGAGTTGAGGGTGCCGTTGGTGGTGGATACTGGGGTGGGGGGGAATTGGAGGGATGCGCATTAGCCATCATTGCGCGTATCGTCCCTGATGCGCGCCCTTCGGGCTCGCTTGCGCTCGCGAAAAAACGCTCCCGGCGTTTTTTCCGGCGTCCAAGCCGGAATGACGGCAAAAAAAACCGCCTTCGGCGGTTTTTTTCTTTGGGGTGGCGCGCCGTAAGGCGTGCTCACTCTTCTTCGGGCGTGGTTTCTTCTTCTTCCTCACCCAACTCCCGATCAACCAGCTGCACATACGCCATCGGTGCGTTATCACCGACGCGATTCCCGCACTTAAAGATTCGCAAATACCCGCCCGGTCGGTCGGCGAAGTGGGGACCTAACTCGTCGAACAACTTAACCACGATGTCGCGTTGGCGCAGGCGGGCGAAGGCGGTGCGGCGGTTGGCGACGGTCGCGGTTTTGGCTAGGGTAATCAGCGGCTCGGCGACGCGGCGCAACTCTTTCGCCTTGGGCAGCGTGGTTTTGATCTGCTCGTGGCGGAACAGCGACGCGGCGAGGTTGGCGAGCATCGCTTTGCGGTGGGCGGCGGTGCGGTTGAGGCGGCGCCCGGATTTGCGGTGGCGCATCGTTATGGTCCTGCACCGAACATGCCGAACGCGCTGCGGCGTTCTTCTTCCTTGGCCAGCGACTGCGGCGGCCAGTTGTCCAACTTCACGCCGAGGGTCAAGCCGCGTTGCGCGAGGACGTCCTTGATTTCGGTCAGCGACTTCTTGCCGAGGTTCGGCGTCTTCAGCAACTCGGTCTCGGTGTGCTGCACCAAGTCGCCGATGTAGTAGATGCTCTCCGCCTTGAGGCAGTTCGCCGAGCGCACGGTCAGTTCGAGGTCGTCCACCGGCTGCAGCAGCATCGGATCAACCTCCGGCACGGCGGCGGCTTGCGATTGCACCATCGACTCTTCCAAGTTGACGAACACCGAGATCTGGTCGTGCAAGATGGTGGCGGCGCGACGGATCGCGGTCTCGGGATCAATCGTGCCGTCGGATTCGATTTCGATCATCAGGCGATCCAAGTCGGTGCGTTGCTCGACACGCGCGTCCTCGACCGAATAGGAGATCTTGCTGATCGGGCTATACGACGCGTCCAAGTGAATCAGCCCGACGTCGCGGGTCTCGTCGCTCTCTTGCACGCGGCTCTCGGCGGTCTCGTAGCCGCGACCGCGGCGCACGGTCAACTCCATATCAAGTTCGGCGCCGTCCGACAGCGTCGCGATGTGATGCTCGGCATCAACCACTTCGACGTCATCAATCAACTCGATGTCGCCGGCGCGCACCGCGCCGGGACCTTGCTTGCGCAGGCGCAGCACCGCCTCGCCGCGGGTGTGCATGCGCAGCCCGAGGCTCTTCAGGTTGAGCAGGATGTCGATCACATCCTCCTGCACGCCCTCGAGCGCGGAGTATTCGTGCAGCACGCCTTCGATGCGCACGTCGGTGACCGCGCAGCCGGGCATCGACGACAGCAGGATGCGGCGCAGCGCATTGCCGAGGGTGTAGCCGAAGCCGCGCTCCAGCGGCTCGATGGTGATGCGCGAATGCTTGTCGTCAAGGCTCTTCGCTTCCACCAAGCGCGGCCTGAGAAAGTCAATGGTCGGGTCCTGCATGGGCTCCTCTGCGAACGGGTTGATTCGGTGTTCGATGTGTCGGCGTCTGATGCTGGTGCGCTTACTCGTTTACTTCGAGTACAGCGCAACCACCAGGGCTTCTTTGATGTCGGGCGAGAGATCGACGCGCTCCGGCAGCGAGCGGAACTGTCCCTTGACCGCCTTGATGTCCACCTCGACCCACGGCACGAAGCCGATCTGGTCGCCGATCTCCAGCGCCGAGTTGATGCGCAACTGCTTCTTGCTCTTGTCGGCGATCTCGATTTCGTCGCCGGGCTTGACCCGATACGACGGCACGTTGACTGCGCGGCCGTTGACCAGCACCGACTTGTGGCTGACCAGTTGGCGCGACTCGGCGCGGGTGACGCCGAAGCCCATGCGATAGACCACGTTGTCCAAGCGCGACTCGAGCAGTTGCAGCAAGTTGAGTCCGGTCGAGCCTTCGAGCCGCGCCGCCCGCTTGTAGTAGTTGCGGAACTGCCGCTCGAGCACGCCGTACATGCGCCGCAGTTTCTGCTTCTCGCGCAGTTGCGTGCCATACACCGTGACCCGCTGGCGACGCGCGCCGGGCAGAACGCCGGGGACGCGATCGAACTTGCACTTGGAGTCGATCGTGCGCGCCGGACTCTTGAGGAACAAGTCGGTGCCCTCGCGCCGCGCGAGTTTGCAGGTCGGACCTAAATGTCTTGCCATGATGTGGTCGGAATGGTTGGGTGGATGCGACGCGCTCAGACGCGGTGGCGCTTCGGCGGGCGGCAGCCGTTGTGCGGGATCGGGGTGATGTCGGCGATTGACTGAATCTCGAAGCCGAGCGCGTTGAGCGAGCGCACCGCCGATTCGCGTCCGGGACCGGGACCGTTGATGCGCACGTCGAGTTGCTTGACGCCCATCTCCTGCGCGCGCTTGCCGCAGTTCTCCGCCGCCATCTGCGCCGCGAACGGCGTGCTCTTGCGCGAGCCCT
>JBPCXC010000183.1:0-1198 GCA_051008875.1 bacterium | reverse complement strand
TTCGAGGAAGTTGGTCGTGCGGTGCTGCTCTTGTTTTTTTTTGGGCGAGACGACGATGGGGGGCGCACCGCCCGCGCGATCACCACCACCGACACCTTCGCCAAAGGCGCGACCGCGCACGCGCGCATCGGCGACCGCGCGGTGCGCGTCAACGGCTTCGCCAAAGGCTCCGGCATGATCGAGCCGAATATGGCGACCATGCTCGCGTTCGTGTTCACCGACGCGGCGATCCCGCGCGAAGCGTTGCAGGCGATGCTGGTCGCCGCCAACGCGAAGTCGTTCAACGCCATCACCGTCGACGGCGACACCTCGACCTCGGACACCTGCCTGTTGTTCGCCACCGGCCGCGCCGGCAACGCGCGGTCCGATTCGCTGGATGATTTCCAGCGCGCGCTCGAATCGGTGATGACCGACTTGGCGGTGCAAGTCGTGCGCGACGGCGAAGGCGCGAGCAAACTCATCCGCATCGAAGTGCGCGGCGCGCGCGACGACGACGACGCGCGGACGGTGGCGAAGTCGATCGCCAACTCGCCGCTGGTGAAGACCGCGATCGCCGGCGGCGACGCCAACTGGGGACGCATCGTCATGGCCATCGGCAAGTCCGGCGTCGCGCTCGACTCATCCAGCATCGGCATCGCCATCGGCGGCGTGCAAGTCACCGCCGACGGCCGGCGCGTGGACGACTA
The DNA here is from genome assembly GCA_051008875.1 of bacterium. Classification (GTDB taxonomy): domain Bacteria; phylum Pseudomonadota; class Gammaproteobacteria; order Arenicellales; family Poriferihabitantaceae; genus JAHRAW01. The sequence continues at coordinate 512 of JBPCXC010000183.1, read as the reverse complement.
CGACGAGGCGCCGGTGAACGCGCATCTCGCCGGGCGCGAGATTCGAATCGAAGTGACGCTCGGTCCGACCGACGTCGGCGGCGCGCGCGCGCAAGTGTGGACGTGCGACTTGACCCACGGCTACATCGAGATCAATGCCGACTACCGCACCTGACGCGGACGCGCGGCTGCGCGTGGCGGTCGGGGTGTTGCGTCGCGACGATCGGCTGCTGATGCAACGCCGTCGCCGCGGTCAGGCGCGCGCCGGTCAATGGGAGTTCCCCGGCGGCAAGATCGAGCCCGGCGAAACGCCGCGCCGCGCGTTGGCGCGGGAGTTGCGCGAGGAGTTGGGAGTCGAGACGCTGGCCGCGCGCGCGTTGATGCAACTGCCGTTCGACTACGCCCATGCGCGGGTGTGGTTGGAGGTCTTCGTGGTCGATTCGTTCGCCGCCGACTCAGGCGACAGCACGAACGACGACGCGCTGGACGGCGCGCTCGGCCGCGAGGGGCAAGCGATTCGCTGGCTGACGCGA
>JBPCXC010000182.1:0-4430 GCA_051008875.1 bacterium | reverse complement strand
GGGTGATTGTTGCGGGAAAAAAACGCCGGGTGCGTTTTTTCGCGAGCGCAAGTGAGCCCGAAGGGCGCGCATCAAGACGAATCGCGCACGCCTTTCGCCAACTCGCGCACGAAGGCGTGCGCTTGCGCGGCGATGGCGGTGCGGTCGGACTCGTTCTCGACTCCCTGCGCGATTCGTTCGATCAGCGCCGAGCCGACCACCGCCGCGTCGGCGATGGTTGCGATGTCGCGCACTTGTTGCGCGGTCTTGATGCCGAAGCCGACGGCGATCGGCAAGTCGGTGCGCGCGCGGATGGCGGCGACGGCTTGTTCGACGTTGCGTTGCTGCGCTGAACTTGTGCCGGTGATGCCGACGATGGAGACATGATAGACGAAGCCGCTGCTGCGCTCGAGCACGATTGATAAGCGGGCGTCGTCGGTGGTCGGCGTGGTCAGGCGGATCCAATGCAGGCCGGCGGTCAGGCACGGGTGGCAGAGTTCGTCGTCTTCCTCCGGCGGCAGGTCGACGATGATCAAGCCGTCCACGCCGGCGGCGAGCGCGTCGTCGATGAAGGCGCGGTTGCCGTAGCGATAAATCGGGTTGTAGTAGCCCATCAGGATCAGCGGCGTGCGCGCGTCGGCGCGTCGGAATTCGCGCGCCATTTGCAGCGTCTTGCGCAGCGTCATGCCGGCGTTTAGCGCGCGCAAACTCGCGGCTTGGATCGCCGGGCCGTCCGCCATCGGGTCGGAGAACGGCATGCCGAGTTCGAGGATGTCGGCGCCGGCGGCGGGCAAGCCGCGCAAGATTTCGGTCGCGGTGTCGAAGTCCGGATCGCCGGCGGTGACGAAAGTCACCAGTGCGGCACGGCGTTGCTGGCGGAGTTCGGCGAACTTGCGTGTTAAGCGGTCGGTCGTGGTGGTGGTCGTGGTCACGCTTCCAACTTTATGCCGAGTGCGGCGGCGACGGTGAATACATCTTTGTCGCCGCGGCCGCACAGGTTCATTAGGATGATTTGATCGCGCGGCATGGTCGGGGCGATTTTGATTACATGCGCCAGCGCATGCGCCGGCTCGAGTGCCGGGATGATGCCTTCCAGTTTGCAACATAACTGAAACGCATCGAGCGCTTCGGCGTCGGTGACCGCGACGTATTCCACGCGTCCTTGTTCGAACAACCACGAATGCTCGGGTCCGATGCCGGGGTAGTCGAGTCCGGCGGAGATCGAATGCGCGTCGTGGATTTGCCCGTCCGCGTTTTGCAGCAGGTAGGTGCGGTTGCCGTGCAGCACGCCGGGCGCGCCGCCGGAAAGCGACGCCGCATGCTTGCCGCTGTCGATGCCGAGCCCGGCGGCTTCGACGCCGATCATGCGCACTTCACCGTCGTCCAAGAACGGATGGAACAATCCGATCGCGTTGGAGCCGCCGCCGATGCACGCGATCAGCAGATCGGGCAGCGCATTCTCGCGCTGCATCAACTGCGCGCGCGCCTCGCGTCCGATCACGGTCTGGAAGTCGCGCACCATCTGCGGATACGGATGCGGTCCGGCGGCGGTGCCGATGATGTAGAACGTGTCCTCGACGTTCGCGACCCAATCGCGCAACGCCTCGTTCATCGCATCCTTCAACGTCGCCGTGCCCGATGTGACCGGCACCACTTCGGCGCCGAGCAGTTTCATCCGAAACACATTCGGCGCTTGGCGCGCGATGTCGGCCTCGCCCATATAAACGACGCACGGCAGATCGAACAGTGCGCACACCGTCGCGGTGCCGACGCCGTGCTGCCCGGCGCCGGTCTCGGCGATGATGCGCCGCTTGCCCATGCGCCGCGCCAGCAGAATCTGCCCGAGCGTGTTGTTGATCTTGTGCGCGCCGGTGTGGTTCAACTCGTCGCGCTTGAAATAAATTTTCGCGCCGCCCAACTCCGCGCTCAGCCGCTCGGCGAAATACAACGGACTCGGCCGCCCGATGTAGTCGCGCGCGTAGTAATCGAACTCGCGCTGAAACTCCGCATCCCGCCGACACCGCCGATACGCGCGCTCGACCTCCAACACCAACGGCATCAACGTCTCCGCCACAAACCACCCGCCAAACATCCCGAAATGCCCACGCTCATCGGGCCCGGAACGATAGGACTCGGGCGGGGTTGGATGGGTGGCGGAAGTCATAGCGGGACGGACGGGAGTCGTCGTGCGGGTGCGAGGGAAGTGCGCAGGATTATACCTGATTGTGCCGTCTTACGACTCGTGCACGTGGCCGCTCGCCTCGTTCGTCGCAACCCTCGCCCCGCCGCGCCGCGTTTGCCGACGATTCAAGTTAGTGCTCGATAAGCAGCCTAACAGAGGGCTAAACCCATGAACAAAAAGCTAATCGCAGCCGCAGTCTCCGCCGCAGTGGTGGCGCCTGTGGCTTCTTATGCTGATGTTGCTGTTTACGGCAACATTACGAATGCAATCAACATCAGCGATGACGGTACCGAATCAAAAACGGAACTGAGCACACAGAGTTCGCGTGTCGGCATCAAAGCATCATCCGATCTTGGCAACGGCATGACTGCCAACGGTCGTTATGAATGGGCGACCAAAACCGATAACGCGAGTGATCCTTTTAGCAGCACTCGCCTTGCGCAAGTTGGTTTGTCTGGCGCGTTCGGTACAGTAACGCTCGGTCAGCAGTGGAGTAGTTTCTACAACACAATCGGCTCGTTTGTCAGCCCGAACTATGTTGTCAATGTCGGTTCCGGCGGCTTCGTCAACGGTGATTCTGGAAGTGGTCGCACCGGCAACACCATCAAATATGCCAACTCCTTCGGTCCAGTTAGCCTCGCTCTCGACATTCGTGTTGATGACGACGGTGACGATGGTGCTGACTATGAATCTGGTGCCGGCGGACAAGGTTTTGGTATTGGTTTGACTTTCAATCCGATCGACAATCTCTCCGTTGGCGTTGCGTATGACAACACCGATGGTGCGAGTACTGGTACGCGCGCTGTGGCTGAGAGTGCTATCGGTGCTGATGACGGTGTGGCTGGCACTCACGATGAGGGCGACAATACAGTCATGGGCATCGCTGGCAAAATGAACTTCGGCGGTTTCTGGGTTTCTGCCGGCTATCAGGAGCGAGAAATTGATGGCGCGAGCGCCATTACTGCGACTGGCGCTCCTACCGAAGATGCCAGAGAAGCAATTGAGAGTGATCACTATCAATTGTGGGTTGGCGGTTCTTTGGGTGACAACACTAGTTGGAATCTTGGCTACGGTGAAGAGTCCACCGAAGAGGGTGCTACGGAAACCGACATCGAGCGTGTGGCACTTGCCTTCAACTATAAACTCGGTGGCGGTACTCATTTCTTCCTTGAGTACATGGATTCAACCACCGAAGAAACAAACGAAAAGGATGTCGACTCCGACACCACCGTCGCTGGCATCCGCATCAACTTCTAACCTCCTCAAACTATGGCTTGATTCCTCCAAGCCATCATTTTCAAACCGGAGCCTCGCGCTCCGGTTTTTTTCGCCCTTTTCCTTTGCCGTCATTCCCGCTTAAAACACCGCGGGAATGACGGCGAGGGGACGGGAACGACGGCGGGGAGGTGGCTGCGGGAACGACGGCGGATGATGGTGAGCGCGTCCGGCGAGACCGCTTGACAGCACCCAAAAACTCCGGCATTCTCCCCGAACCAACAATGGAAATCTCGCAACGGAGACCAGCAATGCAAGCAATCGCAATCGACACGCACGCCGCAGTCAAAAACCTGATCGGCGCCGGCGCCAGCCCGAAACTGGCCGAAGCCATCGTCGACCAAATCGGCCGCGGCCAAACCGAACTGACCACCAAATTGACCGCCGAACTCGCCACCAAAGCGGACTTGGCGGACTTGACGCTCGAGGTCGCCAAACTCGAAACCCGAATCGAAACTCGAATCAGCGAAGAGGGCAGGAGAACAACTCGCATCAACGCCCTCTGCGTTGGGCTGGCGACCGCCGTTCTGGGAACTTTGATCGGGCTTATGCCTTTGATCGAGCGTATGCCCTGACCTCGCGGCGCGAAGTTTCGCGCAGCACTCCCCCGCCGTCATTCCCGCAATAACATCCCCCTACCGTCATTCCCGCAGTCTGTTAAGCGGGAATCCATCGCTCGCGCCAGCGAGTGAGGCAAGCCGACGGCTTGCTGGCTTTTGGTGTGGCGGGAATCGCGTGGTTTGTTTGCACCGCCTCGCCAGATTGAACATCGCCATCCGTGGACGACTGAATTCCCCGCATTCCAAGTGGGAATAGCGGCGAAGTGGGCGCGCACGGAGGGCGCGTTTTTATGGTGCGAGCGTGAGCGAGGCTTTTGCTCTGCGGCGGGGCGAAGATTGTTAAAACGCTACGAGCAACCTCCGCTTCCCGTTCGCACCGAAAGCAAGCAGGGCTTCGCCCTGCATCACTCGCGGGGCGAGTGTGGATTCCCGCT
>JBPCXC010000181.1:0-26585 GCA_051008875.1 bacterium | reverse complement strand
GGCGCGGGTGGTGGACGGGATCGAGCAAGTCGAGCGCGACTTAGCCGACAGCGGCGAGTTGCTGGAGTTGGCGCGCGCCGAGGACGACGCCGACACGGTCGCCGAGGTGCGGCGCGAGGCGGCGCGGATCGCCGCGGCGTTGGGCAAGATGGAGTTCCGGCGGATGCTCGGCGGCGAGGCCGACAGCCACAACGCGTTCGTCGACATCCAAGCCGGCTCCGGCGGCACCGAGGCGCAGGACTGGGCCGAGATGCTGCTGCGGATGTATCTGCGCTGGGGCGAGTCGCACGGCTATCGCATCGAGGTGGTGGAGAAGTCGCCCGGCGAGGTCGCCGGCATCAAGAGCGCGACGGCGAAGATGAGCGGCGAGTTCGCATACGGCTATCTGCGCACCGAGAGCGGCGTGCATCGGCTGGTGCGCAAGAGCCCGTTCGATTCGGGCAGTCGCCGACACACTTCGTTCGCCTCGGTGTATGTCTATCCCGAGATCGACGACGGTTTCGACATCGAGATCAATCCGGCCGACTTGCGCATCGACACCTATCGCGCCAGCGGCGCCGGCGGGCAGCACGTCAATCGCACCGACTCGGCGGTGCGCATCACCCATCTGCCGAGCGCGATCGTGGTACAGTGCCAGAACGATCGCTCGCAGCATCGCAATCGCGCCGAGGCGATGGCGATGCTGAAGTCGCGCTTGTTCGAAGCCGAGATGCAAAAACGCCGCGCGCAGCAGCAAAGCGAAGAGGATGCTAAGGCGGACATCGGTTGGGGCAGCCAGATCCGCTCCTATGTGCTCGATCAGTCCCGCATCAAAGACCTGCGCACCGGCATCGAGACCGGCAACACGCAGGCGGTGCTCGACGGCGCGCTCGACCGCTTCATCGAGGCGAGTTTGAAGGCCGGACTGTAGTTCCGCCGTCGTCAATCCTCGTCGTCGTCAATCTTCAACCCGCCGCATAATCATTCGCCAACCGCTTGCCGACGATGAGCGAGGAAAACGAGCAACGCCGACTGCGGCGCGACAAACTGGCGGCGTTGCGCGCGCGCGGCGAAGCGTATCCGAACGACTTCCGCCGCAGCGACTTCGCCGCCGACCTGCACGCTGAATACGACCACCGCGGCGACCACCGCGCCGACGAACTCGAGCGCGCGCCCAAGCGCGTTGCGGTCGCCGGGCGGATGATGTCGCGGCGCGTGATGGGCAAGGCGGCGTTCGCAGACATCCAGGACATGAGCGGGCGCATCCAACTGTTCGTGCAGCGCGACGCATTGCCCGACGGCGCATACAACGACGAGTTCAAGAAATACGATCTCGGCGACATCATCGCCGCCGAGGGCGAGTTGTTCCACACCAACAGCGGCGAACTGAGCGTGCGCGCCGAGCGCGTCCGCCTGCTGGCGAAGGCGCTGCGCCCGCTGCCGGACAAGCACCACGGACTCGCCGACGCCGAGATGAAATACCGCCAGCGCTATGTGGACTTGATCGTCAGCGCGCAAACCCGCCGCACCTTCGTCGTCCGCGCCGCGGTGATCGAGCGCATCCGCGCGTTCATGCGCGCGCGGCGATTCCTCGAAGTCGAGACGCCGATGATGCATCCGATCCCCGGCGGCGCGCTGGCGCGTCCGTTCGCCACCCACCACAACGCGCTCGACATGCCATTGTATCTGCGCATCGCGCCGGAGTTGTACCTCAAGCGGCTGGTGGTCGGCGGCTTCGAGCGCGTGTTCGAGATCAACCGCAACTTCCGCAACGAAGGCGTCAGCGCCAAGCACAACCCGGAGTTCACCATGCTCGAGTTCTACTGGGCGTATGCCGACTACCGCGAGTTGATGGACTTGACCGAAGAAATGCTGCGCGACTTGTGCCGAACGGTGATGCGCGGCGACGGTGACGACGACGGTGACGCGCTCGCTTGCCGTCATTCCGGCTTGGACGCCGGAATCCAGCCGTCCATGGATGGCGAACTTCGAACTAGCGCAATGCGCCGAAAAGAAAAAAGAGATTCCCGCTTAAAGACTGCGGGAATGACGGCGGGTGGCGATGGCGACGGCGGTGACGGTGACAACGACACCGATTCGCTGACGTTAAATTACCAAGGACAAACTCTCGACTTCGCCGCGCCGTTCGCGCGGATGACGTTGCGCGAGGCGATTTTGTTGCACACGCGCGGCGCGACCGAAGCGGTGCTGGACGACGCCGACGCATTGCGCAAACTGGCGCAGTCGCATGGCGTCGCCGCCGCCGGCGTCGGCAAGATGCAGATGGACTTGTTCGACAAGACCGTCGAGCACAAGTTGATCGCGCCGACCTTCGTCACCGCCTATCCGGTCGAAGTCTCGCCGTTGTCGCGCCGCAACGACGCGCAGCCCGACTTGTCCGACCGCTTCGAGTTGTTCATCGCCGGGCGCGAGATCGCCAACGGCTTCTCCGAACTCAACGACCCCGAAGACCAAGCCGCGCGCTTCAAGCAGCAACTCGCCGCGGCGCAGTCCGCCGACGAAGCCGCGCGCGCCGAGGCGATGCACTTCGACGCCGACTACATCCGCGCGCTCGAATACGGCCTGCCGCCGACCGCCGGCGAAGGCATCGGCATCGACCGCCTGGTCATGCTGCTGACCGACCGCCCATCCATCCGCGACGTACTGCTGTTCCCGCACATGCGCGCGGAAGCGGACGGCTGACGCGCCGACGACCATGGTGCAAACCCCGCTCGCGCTGTCGCTGTTCATCGGGCTGCGCTATACCCGCGCCAAGCGGCGCAATCATTTCATCTCGTTCATCACGGTGACGTCGATGGCCGGGGTCGCGCTCGGGGTGTGGGCGTTGATCACGGTGATGTCGGTGATGAACGGCTTCCACGCCGACTTGCGCGCGCGCATCTTGTTCGTGGTCTCGCATGTCACCGTCAGCGGCGACGGCGCGCGCCTCGGCGACTGGGAGGCGGTCGCCGCCGACGTCGCGCGCCATCCGCGGGTGCGCGCGCAGGCGCCGTACATAGTGGGGCAAGGCATGCTGACGCGCGGCGCGAGCGCGACCGGCGCGTTGATCCGCGGCATCGATCCGCAGCGCGAGCGCGCGGTGTCGGCGGTGCTCGATCACATCGTCGCCGGCGACGCCGACGCGCTCGCCGACGGCGCGTTCGGCATCGTCTTGGGCGCGTCGCTCGCTCGCGCGCTCGGCGTCGGCGTCGGCGACAAGGTCACGCTGGTCGCGCCGAAGGGACGCGCGACGCCGGCGGGATTCCTGCCGCGGCTGAAGCGCTTCACCGTGGTCGGGCTGTTCCGCATCGACATGCATCAATACGACAGCGGCATCGCGCTGATCCACATCGCCGACGCGGCGCGCTTGTTCGGCGCCGCCGGCGAAGTCAGCGGACTGCGGCTGAAGTTGGACGACGTCGATGCGGCGCCGACGGTGCGCCGCGAACTCGCGACGCGACTCGGCGGCGGCTATCGCCTGCGCGACTGGACGCTGGAGCACGCCAACTTCTTCCGCGCACTGGAGATCGAAAAGCGCGTGGTGTTCATCGTGCTGCTGCTGATCATCGCCGTGGCGGCGTTCAACATCGTCTCGACGCTGGTGATGATCGTCGCCGACAAGCGCGCCGACATCGCCATCCTGCGCACGCTCGGCCTGAGCCCGGCCGGAGTGATGCGCATCTTCATCGTGCAAGGCGCGGTCATCGGCGTGATCGGCACCGCGCTCGGCGGCGCGCTCGGCGTGCTGACCGCGCTCAACATCGAGACGCTGATTCCGGCGATCGAAAACTTCTTCCGCACCGAGTTGTTTCCGGTGGACGTGTACTTGATCACCGACTTCCCGGCGCAAATGCGCTGGTCGGACGTGTCGCGCATCATCGCCGCCGCGCTCGGCATGAGTTTCCTCGCCACGCTCTATCCGGCGTGGCGCGCGTCGCGCGTCGCCCCCGCCGATGCGCTGCGGCACGAATGATAAGCGTGAACGCGATGGACGAAACCGCCGATCAAGTCGCCGACCAAGCGACCGACCAAGCCGTCGCCGCCGCGGTTGCCGCAATTGAATGCGAGCGCGTGTCGAAGGTGTTCGCGCAAGGCGCGCTCAACGTGCGCGCGCTCGATCGAATCGACTTGTCGCTGGCGCCGGGCGAGCGCCTCGCCATCATCGGCGCATCCGGCTCGGGCAAGTCCACCTTGCTGCACATCCTCGGCGGCTTGGCGGCGCCGTCGGACGGCGCGGTGCGCATCGGCGGCGTCGACATCAACCGCCTCGACGCGAAAGCCGCCGGCGACCTGCGCAACCGCGCGCTCGGCTTCGTCTATCAGTTCCACCACCTGCTGATGGAGTTCACCGCGCTCGAGAACGTCGCCATGCCGCTGCTGATCCGCCGCGTCGCGCGCGCCGACGCGCATCCACGCGCCGCCAAGACGCTCGAGCGCGTCGGCTTGCGCGACCGCGCCGCGCACAAGCCGTCGGAGTTGTCCGGCGGCGAGCGCCAGCGCGCGGCGGTGGCGCGCGCGATGGTGACGCGCCCGGCGTGCTTGCTCGCCGACGAGCCGACCGGCAACCTCGACACCAAGACCGCGCAGTCGATCCATGACTTGATGATCGAGCTCAATCAATCGTTCGACACTTGCTTAATCATCGCCACGCACGACTTAACGCTGGCGCGCAAAATGGACCGCATAATCGCGATCGAGGACGGCGCGATCGTCACGCGATAACGACGCGCAAAGCGCGGATGCCGCCGGGCGTGGATGAGGTTGAAATCCGCGCGCGGCTGTGCTATACCAATGCATATCGCTTGCGCGTCGCGCGCGTTTGCTCTCGCCGCCGACGCTGCGACAAACACAAACCATCGGTGACCGACATGAAGAGAACTCCGAATTTCCGCATCCTTTCCATCGCTTCGGCGACCATTGCGTGCATGCTTTCCGTCGCCTCCGCGGCGGTCGCCGAGGAGGAGCCCGTGGGCGACAAGATGCGCGAACGGGTCGAAGGCGCGCCGGGCGACTACACCTATTCGAAGATTTGCTTTGACAGCAAAATCGCGTATGTCCCGCAGGTGACCAGCATCCGAAAATGGTGGAACCTCGGCGAGGATGCGGTCGCTTGGACTTTCGCGGTGTCGAAAAACCGTGTGCGGTGCGTCGAGCTGAGCAGCCTCGGCTGGGAGAACGGGCAGCGGCTGTCCGTTTGGTGGAAGAACCGGCGGGGAATCCCGGTCCGATGCACCAACAACAGCCTCTTTTTCTACGGCAAAGACAGCGACCGAACTATGACCTACGCCATCGAATGGGAGGCAGACCCCAAATGGATTAACAGCGAAATCCGCGGCTCGGATATTTACTGCAGACCGCCTGGAGAGCTCCGTTGGAAACCGAGTGAAACCGACTGATTGACCGAGCGGCGCGCCGCAAATTCGTGCGCGCATGAGAACACCTCGGCGTTGGCGTTCGCAGCGCGCGGTCAATCCAACGCTTGATGCAGCGCGCGCCGTCTTGCGCTAAGCGGCGACTTGCGCGCCCAGCGGAAGTGCCACATCACGACCGACTGCATAATCAAACTCGCGCCGTTGAACAGCAGCAGCGGCCAGCCTTGCGCCAGCCCCATCGCCAACGCGAACAGCAGCGTGGCGAAGTCCTTGACGAAGAACAACTGGTGCATGAACAACGACAACGCGCCGGTGCGTCCGGCGCGGCGAACCTTGACGATCTGATGCGTCGCGCCTTGCAGGAACAACGCGGTGGAGAGCAGCACCAACGCCTGCACCGCGACCACCGCGCGCGCCAACGCGTCGGCATCCATCATGCGCACCAACGCCGCCGACAACAGCAGCGCGACGCTGGCGTGGAACACGATTTTCGCCACCGCGCCGCGGCGATCGATCATGATGTCGTATAAAATTATCAGCACCAACCCCGCGGCGATTAAGCGTGGCCACACCAGATAATGATTGACGCGCTCCAAGCACAAGCCGTACATCATCAGCGCGTAGAAGCCGAAGTAACTCGCGAAAAAACGATTGAGGCTGAGGATCGAAGTCGGTCGTTCGTCGCCTAACTCGCCGCGCGCGAAACGCCGTTTGCGTCGCTGGATGAAGCGCACCTGCAACGCCAGCCCGGTCAGCGACAGCAGCAGGAAGAACGCGCTGGCGATGCCGGCTAAGTGATAGTGGCTGAGCGAAATCATGGCGTCGCCGAGGCGGAATGCGCGCCGAGATATGCGCGCGTGGCGGCGCAGTATAACCGCAATCGCGCGCGACGGCTTGACGGACGCGCGACAGAGTATTTAGCATTGAACTTACGTTTGACATCGGAGATAAGTTTGATGAACCACGACACTTCTCACCGCGCACCGCGCGCTTCGTCACGCGCATCATCGTTCGGCGTGTCGGCGCAAATGGCGCGCGACTTCGCCGACGACGGCGTGGTGTTGTTGCGCCAAGCGATCGATGCGGATTGGATTAAGCAACTGCTCGCCGGCGTCGAAAAGAATCTTAGCTGTCCGACCGAACGCGGTCGCGTTTGGGACCGCGACGCGCGCGGTCGCGCTTGTTTGTACGACAGCCAAGCGTGGCGCGAAATCGCGCAATACCGCGACTTCATCGAGCATTCGCCGATCGCCGGCATCGCCGCGCGGCTGCTGCGCACGACGCGGGTCAACTTCTTCTTCGACGCGATCTTCGTGCGCACCGCCGGCGCGAAATTCCGCACGCCGTTCCATCAGGACGAGCCGTTCTGGTCGGTCGAAGGCTTCGACACCTGCTCGATCTGGATGCCGCTGGTCGCGGTCGAAAAGAAAAGCGCGCTCGAGTTCGTGCGCGGCTCGCATCGCTGGAACAAACGCTTCGGCCAGCCCGACTTCGGCGCGCTCACCGACGACGCCCGCGACCGACGCGCGCAAGCCGACGCCGACGAGCCGTTCCCCGACATCGACGGCGCGCGCGACCAATACGACATCCTCAGTTGGGACATGGCGCCCGGCGACTGCGCCGCGTTCAACGGGCGCATGATCCACGGCGGCTCCGGCAACCTCGGCGCCGACCGCGAACTCAAAGTGTTCAACACCCAATGGCTCGGCGACGACGTCCGCGTCCGCTTCCGCCGCGAAGGCATGAACCCCGACCACAGCGACGCGATGACCGCCCACGGCCTAAAACCCGGCGACCGCCCCGGCACCGCGCTGTACCCGGAATTCCACTTCGACCCGGCTTGAGCGGAGCGGCGGCTGGCGCGTTCGCCGCTTGCAATCGGCGATTCCGCCTGCGCACAATGCTGCCGAAAACCATTCGTCGATCAACCTTCCCGAGGCACTGTCATGAATCTGCAAATCGCCGGTAAAAACGCCATCGTCTGCGCATCCAGCCGCGGGCTCGGCAAGGGCTGCGCGATCTCGCTTGCGCGCGAAGGCGCCAACGTGGTGATCAACGGTCGCTGCGCCGAGACGCTGGAAGCGACGCTGGCGGAAGTGCGCGCCGTGGCCGACGGGGAGGTTTCAGCGGTGCGCTGCGACGTGACCACCGACGACGGTCGCGCGCAACTGCTCGCCGCGTGCCCGGCGCCCGACATCTTGGTCAACAACGCCGGCGGTCCGCCGCCCGGCGACTTTCGCGAATGGGACGAGGCGCACTGGAGCGCCGCGGTCAACGCCAACATGTTCACGCCGATCGCGTTGATCAAGGCCACGCTCGACGGCATGATCGAGCGCGGCTTCGGGCGCATCGTCAACATCACTTCGGCGGCGGTCAAGGCGCCGATCGCGGTGCTCGGGCTGTCGAACGGCGCGCGCGCCGGGCTGACCGGCTTCATCGCCGGCCTCGCGCGCCAAACCGGCCGCGGCGTCACCATCAACAACCTGCTCCCCGGCCCCCATCAAACCGATCGCTTGCGCGCGAACTACCGCTTCCAAGCCGAGCGCAAGAAAGTCGATTTCGACACTTTGTACAACCAAGCGATGCAAGCCAACCCGACCGGGCGGTTCGGCGACGCGCAGGAGTTCGGCGACTTATGCGCGTACCTGTGCAGCGCGCAAGCGGGCTATGTCAACGGACAGAACATCTTGATTGACGGCGGCGCCTTCCCCGGCACTTTGTGAACGCAAAGCGCAACTCGCCGCCGCGCGATGAAGACGCGACGCGCCTTGCCGTGGACATCGGCGGCACCTTCACCGATGTCGTGCTCGCGGTTGGCGGGCGACTGCTGACCGCCAAAGTCCCGACCACGCCGCGCGCGCCCGAGGAGGGCTTTCTCGAAGGCGCGCAGGACTTGATCCGCGCCGCCGGCATCGCGCCGAGCGCGGTGTCGAGCATCATCCACGGCACCACGCTCGCCACCAATGCCCTGATCGAACGCCGCGGCGCGCGCACCGCGCTGATCACCACCGAAGGCTTCCGCGACAGCCTCGAGATCGGCTACGAATCGCGTTTCGATCAATACGATCTGCTGCTCGAAAAGGCGCCGCCGTTGGTGCCGCGCCGCCGCCGCTTCACCGTGCGCGAACGCATCAGCGCGCGCGGCGCGGTGCTGCAGCCGCTGTCGCGGTCCGACTTGGAAGCGTTGCTGCCGCAAATCGAGGGCGCCGCGGTCGAAGCCGTCGCCATCGGTTTTCTACACGCCTACGCCAACGACGCGCACGAACACGCGGCGGCGGAGTTTCTCGCCGCGCGCTTGCCCGACGTGGCGGTGACTCGCTCCGGCGAAGTGTGTCCCGAACTGCGCGAATACGAACGCCTCAGCACCGCCGTCGCCAACGCGTATGTGCAGCCGATCATGGCTCGCTATCTCGGCGCGCTGCGCGAACGCCTCGATGCCGCCGGCTTCGGCTGCCCGCTGCTGCTGATGACTTCGGCGGCGGGCATGACCACACTCGAGACCGCGATGCGATTCCCGATCCGCTTGGTCGAATCAGGCCCGAGCGGCGGCGCGGTGCTCGCTCGCAATGTTGCGATGCGATGCGGCGAACGCGCGGCGCTGTCCTACGACATGGGCGGCACCACCGCGAAAATCTGCTTACTGGAGGAATACGCGGCGCGCACTTCGCGGCAATTCGAAGTCGGGCGCAGCGCGCGGTTCATGCCGGGCAGCGGTCTGCCGGTGCGCATTCCGGTGACGGAGATGATCGAGATCGGCGCCGGCGGCGGCTCGCTGGCGGGCATCGATGCGCTCGGGCGACTCTCCATCGGCCCCGAAAGCGCGGGCGCCGAGCCGGGACCGGCGTGTTATGGGCGCGGCGGCGAGCGGCCGACGGTGACCGACGCCGACTGCGTTTTGGGGCGACTCGACGCCGAGCGTTTCGCCGAAGGTCGAATCACATTGCGCGCCGACGCCGCCGAAACCGCGATCGAATCCGGCGTCGCCACTTCGCTCGGCGTTGCCGTCGCCGACGCCGCGCGCGGCGTTTGCGAAATGGTGGATGAGACCATGGCGAATGCGGCGCGGGTCCACGCCGCCGAGCATGGCGTCGATCTCGGCCGCTGCACCATGATCGCGTTCGGCGGCTGCGGGCCGCTGCATGCGGCGCGACTGGCGCGCAAACTGAATATCCGCCGGGTCATCGTGCCGGCCAATCCGAGCGTCGGCTCCGCGGTCGGCTTTTTGCAGGCGCCGGCCGCCTACGAGCAAGTCCGCAGTTTGCACATGCAACTGTCGGCGTTCGACCCGGCGCCGGTCAACCAACTCTATCAAGCGCTCGCGCGCGAAGGCCGGGAAGTGGTCGCCGCCGCCGCGCCCGGCGCCGAACTGCACGAGCGCCGCGGCGCCTTGATGCGCTATCGCGGGCAGGGGCATGAGATCGAGGTCGAAGTTCCCGGCGGAGCGCTCGATGCCGCCACCGCCGACGAAATCAGGCGCCGCTACGAGGCGCAATACGCGCATGCCTATGGCCGCGCGCTCGCCGGCGCAGAGATCGAGGTGCTCACTTGGAGCCTCACGGTATCAACGCCGCAACGCGCGATGCCCGCCGCCAGCGCGCCGCCCGCATCACCGCCGCGCCCGTCGGCGCACTCCGCCGGCGTGGTGCAGCGCGCCGAACTGCAAGTCGGCGCGGCCATCGCCGGCCCGGCGCTGGTTGCCGAGCCGCAGACCACGACGGTGCTGCCCGATGGCTGCATCGCGCGCGTTGACCGCGAATACAATCTGATTCTCGACCTCGCCGCGCAAGCATGAAACCCGCGATCGCCAACCTCGACGCCATGATCATGTGGAGCCGCCTGCAGGCGATCGCTGATGAGCAGGCCAGCGCGTTGATGCGCACCGCGTTCAGCCCGATCGTGCGCGAGAGCGGCGATCTCTCCGCCGGCGTGTTCGACGCCGACGGACGGATGTTGGTGCAAGCGGTCACCGGCACGCCGGGGCACGTCAACACGATGGCGGCGGCGGTGGCGAACTTCTTTGCATTTTTTCCGCGCGAGTCGATGCGCGCCGGCGATGTGTATGTGACCAACGACCCGTGGCTTGGTGCCGGACACTTGAACGACTTCGTTTTGGTGCAACCGTGTTTTGTCGGCGACGCGTTGGTTGGTTTTGTTTCTTGCACCAGCCACTTGGTGGACATCGGCGGGCAGTGCATGGGTCCCGACGCGACCGACGTGTACGACGAGGGGCTCTACATTCCGCCGATGCGGTTGCTCGACGGCGGACGGATTGACGCCACGCTGCTGGCGTTGCTGCTGGCGAACTCGCGCATCCCGCAAGAGTCGGAGGGCGATGTGCATGCGCTGATCGCCTGTTGCGAAGTCGGCAGTCGGCGCGTGCGCGAGATGATGGACGACTTCCGCCTGACCGATCTGGCGGCGCTGTCGGACAACATCATCACCGCATCCGAGCGCGCCACCCGCGCGCGCATCGCCGCGCTCGCCGACGGCGTGTACGAGAACGAGATGCTGACCGATGGCTACGACTTCGAAGTCCGCCTGCGCGCCGTTCTCAACGTCGCCGGCGAATCGCTCCGCCTCGACTTGACCGGCTGCTCGCGACCGTCGCGCCACGGCATCAACGTGCCGCTGAACTATGCGCGGGCGTACGCCACCTTCGGCATCAAGTGCGCGGTCGCGCCGGACATCCCGAACAACGCCGGCGCGCTCGCGCCGATCGAAGTGACCGCCCCGGCGGGATGCATCGTCAACGCCGAAAAACCCGCGCCGGTGTGCTCGCGCCACATCATCGGGCAGTTGCTGCCCGACCTCGCGCTCGGCTGTCTGCATGCGGCCGCGCCCGAACGCGTGCCGGCGGAGGGCGCGGCGACGCTGTGGGACCTGCCGCTGCGCAACGCCGCTTTTGCGAACGCGGGCGGCGGCACGCCGTTTTCGGTGGAGTTGGTGCACAACGGCGGCACCGGCGCGCGCCCATGCCGCGACGGCTTGTCCGCGACCGGCTACCCGAGCGGCGTTATGGGCAGCATGGTGGAGATTACCGAGAACGTCGCGCCGCTGCTGATTCGGCGGCGCGAATTGCGCCCCGATTCCGGCGGCGCCGGCCATCGGCGCGGCGGGCTCGGGCAAGTCATCGAACTCAGCAGCAGCGAGGATGCGGCGATGCTGCTGTTCGGCACGGTCGATCGCATCGCGCACCCGGCGCGCGGGCGCGACGGCGGCAAGCCCGGCGCCGGCGGCGTGCTCGCGCTCGATTCGGGCGCGCGCTTGCGCGGCAAAGGGCAGCAGGAAATCCCGAGCGGGGATTCGCTGGTGGTGCACACCCCGGGCGGCGGCGGATACGGCGATCCGCTGACCCGCGACCCGCGCGCGGTGGCCGAGGATGTCGCCGATGGGCTGGTGACGGCACCGGCGGCGGCGCGCGAATACGGCGTGGCGCTCACCGCCGACGGCGCGCCCGACCGCGCGCGCACTATGGCATTGCGTGCTGGCGCGCGCACTGCTGCATTGCGCGCCGGCCGCGCGGCAACAAGCGCGAACGATGCGCGTGCGGACGCCGCCGCGGCGGGACCCGCGGTCGGCGACTCCCGCGGTCACGGGCGCATCGGGGTGGTGGTGCCGGTGTCCAACTCCAACTTGGAAGCGGACATGACGATGCTGCGTCCGCCCGGGGTGTCGATGCACTTCATGCGCGTCGGCGGCTACGACTTGGACGCGGTCCCCGACGGCACGCAGATGCGCAAACTCGCGCTGGCTTCGCTCGAGCCGGTGGTGGACGCGCTGACGGCATGCCGCGTCGAGGTGATTTTGTACGGCTGCACTTCGGCCACCCTCGCCCACGGTCCCGCGTTCGACCGCGCGTTGCGGCAACAGATCGAAGCCCGCGCCGGCGTGCCTGCGATCACCGCCGCCAGCGCAGTGGTCGAGGCGCTGCGCGATCTCGGCGCGACTCGCATCGGCTACGCCTCGCCTTATGTTCGCAGCCTCAATCAAGAAGCGGCGGCTTATTTCGGGCAATGCGGCTTTGAAATCGTCTCGACCGCGCAAGTGGAAACCGATCTCGGCAACTACGGTCAGGGCGAGCTGACTCCGCAGGAGGTGTTCGAACTCGGCTTGCGGGCGGATCATGCGCAGGCCGAGGCGGTGGTGCTGTCGTGCACCGACATGCGTGCGGTGGAGGCCATCGCCGCGCTCGAGGACGCCCTCGGCAAAGCGGTGGTCACCAGCAATCAATCCCTGCTGCACGCGGCGGTCAAGCGGCTGCGGCGACGGGTCGCGCCGCCCGCCGGATTCGGGCGGTTGCTGTCATCGGCGCCGGCAACGAATCTGTCGGCGCCCGCGCCGAAGGACGCCGCCGCGCCTACGCCGCGGGCTTCAATCCTGGACTTGGCACCGTACCCGACCGCGGCCGCCAGCGTAGGCACCGCGACCGCCGGCCAACAAATCTACCTCAACCAAAACGAGTGCGCGGCGCAGCCATCGCCGCGCGTGCTGGCGGCCTATCGCGCCGCCGCGAACGAGGTCAACCGCTATGCTGACGGCACCTGCGCCGCGCTGCGCCAGAAACTGGCCGAGGTGCACGGCCTCGACCCTGAGCGCATCGTCTGCGGCAACGGCTCGGGCGAGTTGATCGCGTTGCTGGCTTGCGCCTACGCTGGCGTCGGCGATGAAATCCTGACCAGCCGATACGCCTATTTATACTTCGACACCGCGGCGCGCATCGCCGGCGCCGTGCCGGTGCGGGCCGGCGGCTCCGACCTGGCGTTCGATTCCGTCGCGGTGCTCGGCGCGGTCACCGCGCGCACGCGGATGCTGTGCGTGGACAATCCGAACAACCCGACCGGCGCGATGCTCGGCGGCGATGAACTGCGCGCGTTGCGTGCGCAACTGCGCGACGATGTCTTGCTGGTGCTGGATGCGGCGTATGCGGAATACGCCACCGGCGCCGACTACGCGCCGGGTGACGCCTTGGTCGAGGTCGGCGACAACACCGTGATGCTGCGCACCTTCTCAAAAATTCATGGTCTCGCTGGCGCGCGCGTCGGCTGGGCGTATTGCCCGGCGCCGATCGCGGCGGTGCTCAATCGGATGCGCTTGCCGAACAACGTCTCTGGTCCATCGCAGGCGGCGGCGCTGGCGGCGTTGGAGGAGGGCGAGCGAGTCGCCTCGCTGCGCGCGCGCAATGCGACTCTGCGTCGCAGATTCGAGCGCGCGATGAACGCGCTCGGCTTGCGCGCGCATCCGAGCGAAGGCAGTTATGTGCTGGTGCGATTCGCCGATGCCGCCGATGCCGAAGCGACCCACGCGGCACTCGCGCGGCGCGGAATCCACGGTCGCCCGATGCACGCCTATGGCTTGGCCGACGCCATTCGCTTCACCATCGGCGCGGAGTCGGAGATCGATGCGCTGATCGCCGCTGTGACCGAATTGCGCGCCGGCGCGGCGGCGCGGCGGTCGGCATGATGCGACTACGCGGCGCGCGCTTATGCTCGGCAACATTCAGCACTTGGATTCTCGCAAAAAAATGAACGGTATCGGCGTCAAGCGGAAACGCTTATAACTCGGCGAAACTGCGTTCGAGCGCGTGCTCGAAAAACGGCACGTCTTCCATTTGTATGCATAGCGGCGGACAAATTCGCAACACGTTTTTGTGCGCGCCGGACTTGCTCGCAACCAGCCCGTGCTCTCGGGTAAGTTGGAACAGGCGATCCATTTCTTCGGTGGCCGGCTCCTTTGTGGTGCGGTCTTTTACTAACTCGGCGGCCATCATCAAGCCTTTGCCGCGGACATCGCCGATGATGTTGTGTTGGTCGCGCATTTTTTGCAAGACCTGCAGCAATGCCGCGCCAACGTTGCGAGCATTCTCCAGCAAGCCGCATTGCTCTATCACCACCAGCACCGCGCGGCCGGCGGCGCAGGACACCGGGTTGGCGCCGTAGGTGTTGAAGTAGAATTTATTGCCCATGACTTCGGCCACCTCTCGCCTTGCCACCACCGCCGCCAGCGGATAGCCGTTGCCGATGCCCTTGGCCATGACCACAATGTCGGGGGTCACGTCATGCGCCATGAATGACCAGAAATGATCGCCGGTGCGGCCAAAACCGGCTTGCACTTCGTCGACAATGCAAACTCCGCCGGCCGCCCGAACCCGTTTGAAAGCCGCGGACACATACCCCTTTGGCAAGGGCACGATACCGCCATAACCCTGCACTGGTTCAACGAACATGCCGGCGAGGCGCCCGCTGGTGCCGTGGTGGATGAGCCGATCGAGATCATCGAGGTACGGCTTGACTCCTTGCCCATGGATGCCGCGATACTGGTCTGGATTGGGGGCGAACTGGATGCCGCCGATCAGCGGCACGTTGTGTCGGAAGCCGCTGATGCCGGTCAGCGACTGCGCGCCGAAGGTTGCGCCGTGGTAGCTGTTCGCCAAGGAAATGACATCGTTGTTGCCGGTGTACAAGCGCGCCAACAGCAATGCCATGTCGATCGCCTCGGCGCCGCTATTCATGAAGTGCACCACCCATTGCTCGTTCGGCGGCATGGTGCGGGTCAACTCTTCGGCGAAATGCGCCGGCATGGGATGAAAAAACATGGTCGTGCAGTGTTGCAGTTGTTCGGCTTGATGCTGTGCCGCTGCGGTCACCGCCGGGTTGTTGTAGCCAACGCTTATGCACAGGTTCTGACTCAGGCAATCCAAATACTGATTGCCTTGCTCGTCCCATAGGTATTGGTCTTGGCCGCGTTTGAATATCAGCGGCTTTTTGTAGGGCACGAACGCGCGTTGCGAAGCCGCGTAATAACGATCTCGACGTTCGACGATGGCCTTGGTGTTCCAGTCGGTGTCGAATGTGAAACGACCCATGTCGCGCTTGATATGATCGGAAATCGTGGTGTAGGTGGAGGGCATGGGAGTCTGGTTATGTTTGGATTGCCGCTTTCGAGCGCGGTTTTGCGAATAACCGCTGACACAGAAATCGCACGGCTGCTTTATGATAGCAATGGATTGTTTGGGCATGCATATCAATACTGTGCTTGGCTCAAAACAAATGCGCAACCGATGATGCCGAAAGCCGACAAAACAACTGCAAAACCCCGTCGCGCCAAGGGCCGCCGCCGAGCGGGAATGCCGCGGAAACCGCCGTTCCGGGCGCCCTACATCAGCCGGAAAATCGGCACCTACAACATTCTCTCCGAAGAAGGCTTATGTCTGATCGAGCGCAACGCCGACACCATCTTGCGCGATGTCGGCATGGAGTTCCACGACGACCCGGGGTTGTTGGCGTTGCTCAAGGATGCTGGCGCGGACATCGATGGCGTCCGCGCCCGATTCGAGCCCGGCATGTGCCGACGCATTATCCGCGCCACCGCGCCTTCGCAATTCATCCAGCACGCTCGAAATCCCGACAATCACGTGATGATCGGCGGCGATAACACTATTTTGTGCCCGTCTTTCGGTCCGCCGTTCATCCACAATTTGGACGAAGGCCGGCGCTACGCCTGCCTAGATGATTTCCATAAACTGGTGAAGATTCACCAAATGATACCGTGGCTGCATCATTCCGGCGGAGTGGTGTGCGAGCCGGTGGACATCGCGGTGAACAAGCGTCACCTCGATATGTTGCTGGGGCATTTTCGCTTCAGCGACCGCGCTTGCTTCGGCGCGCTCATCGGTCGGCAACGCGCCCTGGATTCGATCGCGATGGCGAAAATCCTGTTCGGCGACGACTTTGTCGATCGTCATTGCGTGCTCTACTCGGTGGCCAACACCAATGCGCCGCTGGTGCTGGATTCGAGCATGTCCGGCGCGCTCAAGACGTATGCCGAAAACAACCAAGCGGTGGCTTGCACGCCGTTCATCCTCGCCGGGGCGATGAGTCCATGCACCGTTGCCGGCACGCTCGCCCAGGCGCTGGCCGAGGTCCTGGCGGCTTGCGCGCTGACTCAACTAATCCGCCCCGGCGCGCCGTGCTTGATGGGGACATTCGCCACCCCGATATCCATGCAGTCCGGCGCGCCGACCTTCGGCAACCCGGAAGGCGCGAAGATGGTGCTGGCGGCCGGACAGCTCGCGCGCCGCCTCGGCATTCCGCTGCATACCGTGGGCGCGTTGTCGGCCTCCAAACTGCCCGACGGCCAAGCCCAGCAAGAGGCCACTTTCGGGCTGACCATGGCGGTGCTGGCGGGCGCCAATTTTATTAATCACGCCACCGGCTGGCTCGAGGGCGGTCTGGTGACCGGATTTGAAAAGACCATCATGGACGCGGACATCTGCGGCAAGATGATCAACTTCGCGCAGGGCGTGGACCTATCCGCCGAAGCCCAGGCAATGGACGCCATTTTTGAAGTCGGCCCAGGCGCGCATTATTTGTCGAGTCAACATACTCTGGCGAATTACGAGGACGCATTTTTTCGCGCCGTCTCGGCGGACAATAATTCCTTTGAGCAATGGCAGTCCGACGGCGGCAAGGATGCGGCCGAGCGCGCCAACGAAATCTGGAAGCGGTATCTCGCCGAGTATGAAGAGCCGGCGCTGGACCCCGCCAAGTTCGAGGAACTCGAGGAATACGTGACCACCACAAAAGCGAGCATGCCTGACCGGAATTATTAAGCGCGTTGCCGCCTCGCCGGGCGGAGAGAATCGGGTGGAAAGAACATGGCGGAGAGTAAGAACATAATCATCATCGGCGGCGGCGTCATCGGCCTGAGCGTGGCTTGCCACCTCGGCAAACTCGGCGCAAAGAATGTGCTGCTGCTGGAACGCAACGAACTCACCAGCGGCACGTCGTGGCACGCTGCGGGAATCGTCGGTCCGTTGCGCGCCAGCCGGAATCTTACCGTGCTGTCCCAATACGCGGTCGAGTTGTTTCAGCAACTCGAGTCCGAAACCGGCCAAGCCACCGGCTACAAAATTACCGGAGGGCTCTATCTCGCTCGGCATCGTGCGCGCATGTTCGAACTGAAGCGCGTCGCCGCTATCGGCGAAATGAACGGCTTGCGCAACGAACTGCTGACGCCAGCGCAAATCAAGGCGCGCATCGAATGCGTCCATACCGAGGATTTAGCCGGCGCGCTGTGGGTGGAAAAAGACGGGCAGATCAACCCGGTTGACTTGTGCATGGCCTACGCCAAGTCGGCGAAAGCCGCCGGCGTGGAAATTCGCGAGCACGCCGGGGTTGGCGGATTCGTGCTCGACGACACCTTTCGCGGAAAACACATCTCAGCCGTCATCCTCGAAGACGGGCAGAGGATCGAATGCGAGTCGGTGGTGAATTGCGCCGGATTGTGGGCTCGGCAGGTCGGCGATCTTGCCGGAGTGCCGGTGCCGTTGCAGGCGGTGGAACACATGTACGCGGTCAGCGCGCCGCTGCCAAGCCTTCCCCGGCCGTTCCCGGTGCTGCGGGACTTGGATGCGGGGATTTATATCAAAGAGGACGCCGGCAGGCTGGTGTTTGGCGCATTCGAAGCCAACGCCAAGCTGTGGCATCCCGAACGCGCCACGGCCAAGCAGTCATTCCTGATGTTTGGCGACGACCCGGAGCACGCCGAGCCGATGCTCGAAGCCGCGCTCCATCGCATTCCGGCGCTTTGCGCCGCCGGGCTGCAACGCTTCATCACCGGACCCGAGAGTTTTACCCCGGACACGCGGCAAATCATGGGGCGCTCGCCGCAGGTGGAGAATTTCTTCGTCGCCGCCGGCTTCAACTCCATCGGCATCATGTCGTCGGCGGGAGTCGGCAAGGCAATGGCCGACTGGGTGGTGCACGGCGAGCCCGGCTTGGATATGTGGGAAGTGGATATCGCCCGTTTCGAGGCGCGCGATAATGACGCGGCATTTCTCCACGCGCGCGCGCCCGAGGCGGTGCACAATCAATTCGCGATGCACTGGCCGTTCAAGCAGTTCAAAACCGGGCGCGACCGCCAACGCTCCGCTTGGCACGGCCGGCTGGCCGAAGCCGGGGCGGTGTTCGGCGCGCCGAGCGGATGGGAAAGGCCGCTGTGGTTCGCACGGCCGGGGGAAGCGCGGGAAATCCGCTACAGCCACGAACAGCAGCACTGGTGGCCGTATGCCGCGCGCGAAGCCGAAATGCTCGCGCAAAGCGGCGCGTTGTTTGATCTCTCGCCATTCACCAAGTTGCTGGTGTCGGGCGACAACGCCGGCGCATTCCTGCAGCACCTGTGCAGCAGCGACATCCCTGAAACGCCCGGCAGGGTGATATACACCTTGATGCTCAACCCGGTCGGAGGAATCGAAGTCGAACTGACCGTGACCGTGTTGTCGGAGCAGCGGTATCTGCTGGTCAGCGCAGCGGCGGTCCGCGCGCGGCATTGGCAATGGATGCGGCGGCATCTACCCGCTTCCGGCGGAGTTGCGGTGAACGACGTGACCGAGCGATTCGCGGTGGCCGGATTGATGGGTCCCAATGCGTCGGCCTGCATGCAACGCCTGCTGGCGTCCGATTTTTCCCATCGCGCGTTTCCGTTCGCGCACTCGCGGCCGTTCGATTTCAACGGCTCGGAGATAATCGCCTCGCGGGTCAGTTTCGTCGGCGAGTCGGGCTGGGAGATCTACGTTCCGCTCGCCGCGGCCGGGGATTTTTATGCCGCGCTGCGCAGCGCCATGGCAGGCTTCGAAATCGGTCATGCCGGGCTGTTCTGCCTCGAAGGATGCCGCTTGGAAAAAGGCTATCCGCATTGGGGGCACGACATCGGACGCGAAGACTCTCCGCGCCAGGCTGGGCTGATGTTCGCGGTTCATCTCGACAAGCCGGCGGAGTTTGTCGGCCGCGACGCGTTGCGGACAGGCCTTTCGTCGCGACAACGGTTGGTGTTGTTCGAAGTCGGCGCAGCGCAACCGCTGCTGCTCCACGACGAACCGGTGTATCGAGATGGCCATCTGGTGGGAAGAACCACATCGGGCGGTCTTGGTTTTCGCACCGGGAAAGCCTTGTGCTTCGCCCATATCGACACCGGCGAACTGAATCGCGAAACGTTGTTCGGCGCTTCCTATGAAATAGCCATCGCCGGGGAAGGGGCGCCCCTACGTCCGTTGCGGACGCCGCCCTATGACCCGCATGGGAAGAAGATGAGGGGAGATGAATCGTGAAAACCAACGCAAGCGTGGTGGTCATCGGCGGCGGCATCATGGGCTGCTCGGTGCTCTATCATCTGGCCAAGATTGGCTGGAAGGATGTGGTGTTGGTGGAAAAAAACGAACTGACCGCCGGCTCCACTTGGCATGCGGCCGGGCTTTGCACGCACTACGCGCACAACCCCACGGTGATGAATCTGCGCGCCCACAGCGTACGTTTGTATCAATCCATCCTGCCGCAGGAAACCGGTCAGCCGATCAGTTTCCACGCCACCGGGGCGCTGCGGGTGACACGCGAAGAAGAGCGCATGGATGAGTTTCGCCATGTTGCCGGGCTGGGCCGGTTCGTCGGGTTTGAATTCAACCTCCTAAGCCCGGCCGAATTGAAGGAGATCTATCCGCTGGTGCAAACCGACGGCTTGCTCGGCGCGATTCATGAGCCGCATGACGGCTATGTCGATCCCAGTCAAGCGACCCGCGCGCTGGCCCGCGGCGCGCGCGACAACGGCGCCGAAATCTACCGCCACAACGCGGTCGAGGCGCTTCGCCGGGAGAAGGGCGAGTGGGTGGTGGGTACGCAAAAAGGCGATATACGCGCAGATCATATTATCAACGCCGCGGGCACTTGGTGCCGCGAGATTGGCGCCATGATGGGTCTCGACTTGCCGGTGACGCCGATGTTGCATCAGTACATCGTCACCGGTCGCATCGATGAGTTCGCCGGCCTTGGGCGCGAGTTGCCGTTTATTCGCAACCCGGACGAAAGTTGGTATCTCCGCCAGGAGCGGGACGGCGCGATCATCGGCATCTACGAGAAAGACGGGCAGCCGTGGAGCATTGACGGGGTTCCGCCCGGGTTCGGCGCGGAGTTGCTGCCGCCGGAATTGGCGCGCATCGAAAAAATCGCGATGCAGGCGATCGAGCGCGTTCCAGCCGCTGGCGGTGGCGGCATAAAGGAAATCGTCAACGGCCCGATTACATTCACCCCGGACGCCAATCCGTTGATCGGCCCCGCCTTCGGCCTGACCAATGCGTGGCTGCTGACGGGCTCCAGCATGGGCGTGATGGAGGGCGGCGGCGCCGGCAGGTTCTTGGCTGAGTGGATCGCCGGCGGCGAGCCGCCGATGGACTCGCTGGCGGTGGATCCGAGGCGTTTCGGAGATTACGCCGACCGCGGTTACCGAGTCGACAAGGCGGTTGAATGTTTTGCCGCGCAGTTCGCCATCCACTATCCGCACGAAGAACGCCCGGCTGGCCGGCCACGGCGGGTGACGCCGATGCATGACCGACTCAAAAGCCTTGGCGCGGCATTCGGCTGCGTTTATGGCTGGGAGCGACCAAATTGGTTCGCGCACGACGGCGCAGTCGAAACGACGCCGAGTTTTAAACGACCCGGCTGGTTTGACGTGGTTGCCGGGGAATGTCGAACCGTCTCCCAGCGAGTTGGCTTCGCCGATCTCAGCGTGTTCTCCAAGTTCGAGGTTTCAGGCCCCGGCGCTGCAGCATTCGTAGAAACCTTGGGCACCAATGGCGCGCCCGCCGCGCTCGGCGGCATCGTCTTGACTTTCGCGCTCACGCCGCGCGGTGGCGTGAGCGCGGAATTCATCGTCGCGCGCATCGATGAACAACATTTCTATTTGGTCAGCGCCGCCGCCGCCGAGCGCATCAACGAAGATCTGCTTCGCGCTCATGCCGCGGCTCATCGCGAAGTCCGGATCAAAAATAGGACGCAGGAATATTGCGTTATCGCAGTGATGGGTCCGTGCGCGCGGAGTCTTCTAAGCCAGTTGACCGATGCGGACTTGAGCCAAGCCGCCTTCCCGTGGCTGAGCGCGCAGCCGTTGGATATCGACGGCATCCCGGTCAATGCCATGCGAGTTTCCTATATCGGCGAGTCCGGCTGGGAATTGCACCACGAAGCGCGCCTGCAACCTGCCCTTTTTGAAAAACTATGGGCGGCCGGACGGGAACTTGAAGCCGGGTTGTACGGCGCCTTGGCGATGAACTCCATGCGCCTTGAAAAGGGTTATCGCGCCTGGGGATCGGAACTCACCACCGAGCGCACGCCGCTTGAGGCGGGGATGGATGCATTCGTCAAAACCGGCAACGGTTTTCGCCGCGGTTTTTGTGGTGAGCGCGCGATGTTGCGCAGACAATCCGAACCGGGGCATTGGCGTATGCATCTTCTTGAACTCGACGTCACCGACGTCGATCCCTTTTATTCCCACGCCGTCATGCAACGCGACAAAGCCATCGGACTGGTTACCTCCGGGTCGTTCGGCCATCGCGTCAACAAGGCGCTGGCGCTGGCTTATTTCAGCCAACCGCCCGCTGGGGAAGGGTTGTTTGTTTCGCTCCTCGGCAAAGCCGTGCCGGCAAAGGTGCTCGAAGCCATCCCTTATGATCCCGCCAATCGGCGATGCAAGCGTTGACGCGCGGCCATTTCAGCGCAATATCCTTGCCCGACTTCGGGGTGCTTGCCGTTGGCCGAAAAGCCGTGATATGGTGGTCGCACCAACATCATATTATTCAATCAATCGGTTAAAACCGGAGAACACTGCAAATGACTAGACAAATCACCGACCTCGCAACCCTTGAACGCGACTTCAAAGCCGGGCGGATATCGCGCCGAAAATTCATCCAGACCGCCTCGATGCTGGGGCTCGCGGTGGTCGCGCCGAGCGTGCTTAACCCCGCGTATGGCGCACCGAAACGCGGCGGGAGATTCGTTATCGGCATGGGTCACGGCTCGACCACCGACTCGCGCGACCCCGGCACCTTTGAAAATGATTTCACCATCGGCGCCTCGTTCACGCTGTATAACTTCCTGACCGAAATCGACACCAACGGTCAACTCATCGGCGAGTTGGCGGAGAGTTGGGACAGCAACGACGCCAAGACCTGGGTGTTCAAGTTGCGCAAAGGCGTTGAGTTTCACAACGGCAAGTCGCTCGCCGCCGAGGACGTGGTGGACTCCATCAACTACCACCGTGGCGAGGATTCCGCTTCCGCGGCCAAGCCGCTGCTGACGGCGATCACCGACATCAAAGCCGACGGCGATTCCGTAGTGGTCGTCCTCGACCAAGCCAACGCCGACTTCCCGTTCATCGTCAGCGACTATCACCTGCCGATCATGCCGAGCAAAGACGGCAAGCCGGACTTCTCCAAATCCGTCGGCACCGGGCCGTATACCGATCAAGGGTGGGAGCCGGGCGTGGCTTGGAATTTCAAGCGCAACCCGAACTACTGGAAAAAAGGGCGCGCGCACTTCGATGAGATTCAACTCCTCACCATCGCCGACCCGGCGGCGCGCACCAACGCCCTGACCACCGGCGAGATCCACAGCATGGATCGGTGCGAACTGAAAACGGTGCATCTGTTGAAGCGCAACCGCGAGATCGAGATCGTCGAGTTGGAAGGCACCGCGCACTACACCGTGCCGATGATCGCCACGCAAAAGCCGTTCGACGACAACAACGTGCGGCTGGCGTTGAAATATGCGCTCGACCGCGAGGCGATGCTCGACACCGTGCTGAAAGGGCATGGCTACCTCGGCAACGACCACCCGATTGGCCGCGGGCAACGCTACTTCAACCAGGACTTGCCGCAACGCGCCTACGATCCGGACAAGGCGAAGTTCTACTTGAAAAAAGCCGGCTTGTCGAAGTTGGATGTGCCGCTGAAAACCACCGACGGCGCGTTCGTCGGCGCGGTCGATTCGGCCGTGCTGTACAAAGAACAAGCGGCGAAGGCGGGCATCAACATCTCCATCGAGCGCGTGCCGGCCGACGGCTACTGGTCGAATGTGTGGAACACCGACAACTGCCAATGGTGCTACTGCTACTGGTCGGGGCGGCCGGTCGAAGACCAGATGTTCTCCACCGCCTACGCCGACCCGGCGACCGCCGACTGGAACGACACCGAGTGGAACCACCCGGGGTTCAACAAGTTGCTGGTGGCGGCGCGTTCGGAGTTGGACGAGGACAAGCGTCGCCAGATGTACTACGAGATGCAGCGGATTGTCAGCGACCAAGGCGCCACGGTGGTGCCGGTGTTCAACAACTATGTGAACGCCAACTCCAAAAAAGTCGGCCACGAAGCGAAAATGGCCTCCAACTGGGACAAGGACGGACAGCGCTGGGCGGAACGGTGGTGGCTGCTTTGATCGCGCGCTAACTTTATCCACGCAACCGCGCGCGCCGTCGGATATTTCGACGCGCGCCCGCGGCTGCGATTTCCGCT
The DNA here is from genome assembly GCA_051008875.1 of bacterium. GTDB lineage: Bacteria > Pseudomonadota > Gammaproteobacteria > Arenicellales > Poriferihabitantaceae > JAHRAW01. The sequence continues at coordinate 2,903 of JBPCXC010000181.1, read as the reverse complement.
GCGGCGGTTTTGCCCAGCACATCCCCGTGAAAGACATCCTCAACATGTTGGCGAAGCGGTTGTCGCTTGGGGTGGTTACGTTGTTTGTGGTTTCGTTGATCATCTTTCTCGGCGTCAGCATGTTGCCCGGGGATGCGGCGCAGGCGATGTTGGGGCAGTCGGCGACGCCGGAGACGGTGGCGGCGTTGCGCGTGCGGATGGGGCTCGATCAGCCGGGCTATGTGCGTTACTTCTCGTGGCTCGGCGGCATTTTGCGCGGTGATTTCGGCGTGTCGATCTCCAACAATCGCGAGATCGCCGAGTTGCTCGGCGTGCGTTTCGCCAACACTTTGTTCCTCGCGCTGATGGCGGCGATCGTGTCGGTGCCGATCGCGCTGACCCTCGGCGTGCTCGCGGCGTTGTATCGCAATAGTTTGTACGACCGCGTGGTCAATGTGGTCACGCTGTCGTCGATTTCCACGCCGGAGTTCTTCGTCGCCTACATCTTGATCTTGGTGTTCGCGGTCAATCTCGGCTGGTTCCCGAGCCTCGCCAACGTCAGCCCGGACACCTCGTTCTTCGACCGCGTGTATGCGTGCATCTTGCCGGCGACGACGCTGACGTTAGTCGTCGTCGCGCACATGATGCGCATGACGCGCGCCGCGATCATCAACTTGTTGGCGAGTCCGTACATCGAGATGGCGGCGCTCAAGGGCATTCCGCGCCGGCGCATCATCCTGCGCCACGCGCTGCCGAACGCGTGGGCGCCGATCATCAACGTCATCGTCATCAACCTCGCGTATCTGGTGGTCGGCGTGGTGCTGGTCGAGGTGGTGTTCGTCTATCCGGGGCTCGGCCAGTTGCTGGTCGACTCGGTGCAGCGCCGCGACCTGCCGGTGGTGCAGGCGTGCTCGTTGGTGTTCGCGGTCACTTATGTGCTGTTGAATTTAAGCGCGGACATTCTTTCCATCTTAACTAATCCGCGCTTGCTACATCCAAAATGACCTCGCTGGTTTTTTTCCGCTATGCGTCGTTAACAACGTGACTCGCCGATGAACACCACCGCAACCGCGACCGCAACCTCCGCGACCGCCGCGCACCACCGCATCGGGCTCGCGTTGGTGTTCTGCGCGGTGTTGTCGTGGAGCACCGCCGGGCTGTTCACCCGCGTGGTCGGCACCGACCTCGCCACCACCTTGCTGTGGCGCGCGATCGTCGGCGGGCTGTGCGTGCTCGGCGGCTATGCATTGTTCGCGCGCACCGACCGACGCGAATCACCATTGCGGCTGCTGCGTTTTTCGCGCGGCGAGTTGATCGTCGCCGCGCTCACCGCCGGCGGAATGCTGTGCTACATCGCCGCGTTCTTCCACACCACCATCGCCAACGTGGCGGTGATGTACGGCACCGTGCCGCTGATGACCGCGCCGCTGGCGTACTTGATTCTGCGCGAGCGCGTCAGCGCGTTGGCGATCGCGTGCTGCCTGGCGTGCGCGCTCGGCGTCGGCGTGATGGTCAACGGCGCGCAACGCTTCGACGACTTGTTCGGCATCGCGCTCGGCGTCGGCATGAGTTTGTTCATGGCCGCCATGACCATCGCCGCGAAATACTTCCCGCAGGCGAGCATGGTGAAGGCGACCTATCTCTCCGCGTTCTTGTGCGCGTTGGTCGCCGCGCCGTTTGCGTCGTCGCCGTTTTCCGTCACGCTGAGCGACTATTTGTGGCTTGCGTTATACGGCTTGGTCACGGTCGCGTTCGGCTTCGGCGCGTACTTGATCGGCGCGCAGCGCATCGCCGCGCTCACCGCCACCTTGATTTCGATGGTCGAGATTCCGCTCGCGCCGCTGTTGGCGTGGTGGGTGTTCGCCGAAGCGCCGGGCGGCGCGACCGCGCTCGGCGGCGCGGTGGTGATGGCGGCGGCGCTGGTGTACTTGCTCGCCAACCAAACGCACGCGCGCGTCGCCGCGCACGCAAAATGATTCGCCGATGACCGACGCCGACTCGACCACCGACGACTCCGCCGCATCCACCGGCGCGAGCAAAACCGCGATCGCGTGGCGCGAGTTAAAGAAGGCGCCGTTCACCGCCAAACTCGGTTTGACCGTGATCGTCACCTACATCTTGGTCGCGTTGTTCGCGCCGATTCTCGCGCCGCACGGCGAGTCCGAGATCGTCGGCTCCGAGTTCGAACTGTGGGGCGAGAACTTCGCGCTCGGCACCGACAACCTCGGCCGCGACATGCTGACGCGCCTGATCTACGGCGCGCGCAACACCGTCGGCATCGCCTTGATCACCACGCTGCTGGCGTTCTTCCTCGGCGGCGCGAGCGGCATCATGGCGGCGGTGCTCGGCGGCTGGTACGACCAACTCGCAAGCCGCGCGGTGGATGTGCTGATGGCGATCCCGGCGCTGATCTTCGCCATGCTGCTGCTGACCATCTTCGGCACCTCGATCCCGACGCTGATCGTGGTCATCGGCGTGCTCGACTCGACCCGCGTGTTCCGCATCGCGCGCGCGGTCAGCGTCAACGTGGTGGTGATGGACTTCATCGAGTCGGCGCGTTTGCGCGGCGAAGGCGTGCCGTGGATCACGCTCAAGGAAGTGCTGCCGAACATCATGCCGCCGTTGGTGGCCGAGTTCGGTCTGCGATTTTGTTTCGTCTTCCTCACCATCTCGTCGCTCAGTTTTCTCGGTCTCGGTCTGCAACCGCCGACCGCCGACTGGGGCTCGATGGTGCGCGACAACGCCACCTTGATCACCTACGGCGACATCACGCCGTTGATCCCGGCGGCCGCCATTGCGGTCCTGACGATCGGCGTCAACTTCGTGGTTGACTGGTTCCTCTTCAAAACGAGTGGACTTCGCGATGAGCAGTGACAACGGTTCCGGCCCCCAGAAGGGCGACATCCTGCTGGAGATGCGCGGGC
>JBPCXC010000180.1:0-6686 GCA_051008875.1 bacterium | reverse complement strand
TGTCGCAGTCCGCGCCGCGCGCGCAAAGCACGCCGCAACCGCTCACGCATCGCCGCTCGTTCACGCATCGTCCATCGCCAATCGCTCACGCATCGTCCAACGCTTCGCGTTGCGCGCGCAGGATTTGTTCTATGCCGGACTGCGCTTGGTCGAGCATTTGCTCCAGCGTCGCGCGCGCGAACGGCGCGGCTTCGGCGGTGCCTTGGACTTCGATCAAGCCGCCGCGGTCGTCCATGATCACGTTCATGTCGGTGTCGGCGCGGCTGTCTTCGGCGTAGTCGAGGTCGGTGACGACTTGGTCCTCGAACACGCCGACCGAGACCGCGGCGATCGCGCGGCGCATCGGGTCGTCGGCGATCGACTTGCGCCGGCGCAGATGCGCGACCGCGTCGATCAGCGCGACATACGCGCCCGAGATCGCGGCGGTGCGGGTGCCGCCGTCGGCTTGGATGACGTCGCAGTCGAGCGTGATGCAGCGTTCGCCGAGCGCGCCCAAGTCGACCGCGGCGCGCAGCGCGCGTCCGATCAGCCGCTGGATCTCCAGCGTGCGTCCGCCTTGGCGTCCGCGCGTCGCCTCGCGCATGGCACGCTCGCCGGTCGCGCGCGGCAGCATGCTGTATTCGGCGGTCACCCAGCCGCGTTTCTTATTGCGCAAGAACGGCGGCACGCGCTCCTCGACGCTGGCGTTGCACAGCACCCGCGTGTCGCCGAAACTAATCAGCACCGAGCCTTCGGCGTGCTTGGTGTATTGCCGGATGATGGAGATCGGCCGCAACTCGTCGTGGCGGCGTCCGCTGGGACGGGGCATGGGCTGAGTCCGCAAATGGGGCGGCGATTATACGCAACGCCGCGCGCGCTTTTCAATTCAACGTGGTCGATTCAACGCCGTCGATTCAACGTCGTCAATCCAACGCCTTCTCGAACCACGCGGTGTCGATGTAGCGGCCGAACTTGTGGCCGACTTCGCTTAGCACGCCGACTTGGGCGAAGCCGAAGCGCAGGTGGAATGCGACCGAGCCGGGGTTGGGCAGGGAGATGGCGGCGAACGCGCGGTGGAAGTCGTGTTGCGCGAGCAGTTCGAACAGGCGTTGATACAACGCCGCGCCGACGCCGCGCGACTGCGTTTGCGCGTCGGCGTATACGGTGGTCTCGGTGGATCTTCGATACGCGGCCTTGTTGCGGAACTCGGTGTTATAGGCGAAGCCGGCGACCGCGCCGTCGAGTTCCGCCACCAGCGCGTGATAGGGCGCGTCGAATCGTCGCAGCCAGTCGGCGCGGCGTTGCGCGCTCCACGGCTCGATCTCGAAGGTGATGGCGGTGTTGCGGATGTAGTGGTTGTGGATGCGGTTGATCGCGTCGGCGTCGGCGGCGTCGGCGGCGCGCACGGTCAGCGCCGGTGTCGACGCGAGTGTCGGCGTCATCCGTTCTTGCGGCGGCAGGCGATCAGATTGATCATCTCGAACGCGATGGTGGCGGCGGCGAGCGAGGTCAGTTCGGCGTGGTCGTACGCCGGCGCGACTTCGACGATGTCGGCGCCGACCAGGTCGAGTCCTTGCAGCCCGCGGATGATGTTGAGCAGTTCGCGACTGCTCAGCCCGGCGATCTCCGGCGTGCCGGTGCCGGGCGCGTGGCTCGGGTCGAGCACGTCGATGTCGATAGACAGGTACAGCGGATGGTCGCCGACGCGCTTGCGGATGCGCTCGACGACGTGATCGACGCCGCAACTTTCGAGTTCGTCGCAGTGGATCACCTTGAAGCCGAGTTCGCGGTCTTGCGCTAGGTCGTCGGCGCTGTACAGCGGCCCGCGGATGCCGACGTGCATCGAGGCGTCGTCGCGGAACAAGCCTTCCTCGGCGGCGCGGCGAAACGGCGTGCCGTGCGTGTACGGCGCGCCGAAATAGGTGTCCCAGGTGTCGAGATGCGCGTCGAAATGCACCAGCGCGACCGGCCCGACCTTCTTGTTGACCGCGCGCAGCAGCGGCACCGCGATGGTGTGGTCGCCGCCGAGGCTGACGATCGCGCCGGCCTTGTCGAGCAGCTCGGTCGCGGCGCGTTCGATCTGCGCGATCGCCTCGTCGATGTTGAACGGATTGCAGCCGACGTCGCCGGCGTCGGCGACTTGCTGCGAATGATACGGCGCGACCTCGTAGTCGGGGTGGAAGCTGGTGCGCAGATGGCGCGAGGCTTGGCGGATGCCTTGCGGACCGAAGCGCGCGCCGGGGCGGTAGCTGGTGCCGGAGTCGAACGGGATGCCGAGCACGGCGACGTCGCAGTACGGCACGTCGCGCAACTCCGGCAAGCGGCAGAAGGTCGCCGGGCCGGCGTATCGCGGCATCGTCATGCCGCTGACCGGCGCGATCGGCGGGGGCTTGTCAGTCATGGCGAAAGGGTCGGAGCGAGCGTTCTTGATGCACCGCTAGGTTACAAAATCAAACGCGGCGAAATCAAGCCAGCGCGCCGCCGCAACTGCTGCCGGCGCCGGCGGTGCAGCCGAAGCAATGCGCGCCGAGCGCGATCGGCGCGCGCTCGAGTTGCGCGCGCGTGATCTCCCACAGTTGCTTGCGCCCGCCCCCGTTCGCCGCCAGCGGCAGTTTCAGCATCTGGTTGAAGTCGCAGTCGTACAGATAGCCCTGCCAGTCCACGCTGAGCAGATGGCGGCACATCAACGCCTCGACCGTGCCCGGATTGAAATGATCGGCGAGCAGTTGCTGATAACTTTCCAGTTGGCCGGTGCGCTTGAGGAAATGCTCGAAGCGATTGATCGGCAAGTTGGTGATGGTCAGCAGGTCGTTGAAGTCGATGTCGAAATCGTCCTTCAGCCGCGCCTTGTATTCGCGCTCCAACTCCGCCTGCGGCGGCGGCAGGTTGGGACCGACCGGGTTGTACACCAAGTCAACGACCAGTTCGGCGCGGCGGCCGTAGCCGCATTCGTTCAACGCCTGCAGCGCGCGGATGCTCTTGCCGAACACGCCCTTGCCGCGCTGCGCTTCGACGTTCTCGGCGGTGTAGCACGGCAGCGAGCACACCAAGCGGACTTCGCGCGCGGCGTACCATTGCGCCAAGTCGGTCTGCCCCGGCTCGAACAGCACAGTGAGATTGCACCTCGAAGTCACCGCGACGCCGAGGTCGAGCAAGCCGTCGACGAATCCGCGGAAGCCCGGAATCAACTCCGGCGCGCCGCCGGTCAAGTCGGCGCGGCGGATGTCGTTGTCGCCGGCCCAGCGCAAAATCTTGTGCATGGTCTCGGCGGTCATCATCTCGGTGCGCTTCGGCCCGGCTTCGACATGGCAATGCTCGCAGGCTTGGTTGCATAGATAGCCGAGGTTGATCTGCAGTTCGCGCAGCGCCGCGCGCGTCAGCGGAAACAAGTCGTGCCGGCGCAGCGCGCGGTTGAAATCGTGGTGCACATTGGTGTCCATCAATATAAATCCGTCGGGCGGTTGAGGTTTGTTGTCGGGCGGATGGTCGGGCGGATGGTCGGGCGGTCGCGCGTGCGCGCGACTCCGACTCTAACCGATCAGCCGCCGCTTGTGGGCGCCGCGTCTCCGGGGTCGGCGGACGGGCACAAGTCGCTGAGCGGACAACGCGCGCAACGCGGCTTGCGCGCGACGCAGATGTGCCGTCCGTGCAGGATCAGCCAGTGATGCGCGTGGCGCTTGAACTCGTCCGGCACCGCTTGCATCAAGCCGCGCTCGACGGTCAGCACGTCGTCGCCGGGCGCGATGCGGGTGCGGTTCGAGACGCGGAAGACATGCGTGTCCACCGCGATCTCGGCGCGCCCGAAGGCGGTGTTCAAGATCACGTTGGCGGTCTTGCGCCCGACCCCCGGCAACGCCATCAACCGCGCGCGATCGTCCGGCACTTCGCCGCCGTGACGCTCGATCAGCAAGCGGCAAGTGTTGCGAATGTTGATCGCCTTGGTGTTGTACAAGCCGATGGTCTTGATGTGCGACTTCAACCGCGCCAACCCGAGATCGAGAAGTTCTTGCGGCGTGTTGGCGATGCGATACAGTTTGTCGGTCGCCAGATTGACCGAGACATCGGTCGCCTGCGCCGACAAAATCACCGCGACCAACAACTCGAACACCGATTGATAATGCAACTCGGAAGTCGGCGCGGGGTTGTTGGCGCGCAGTCGTTCAAACATCGCTTGGATGTTCGCGGCACTGGTTCTTCGCGTGCGGGTTTTGGCACCCGTTTTCGCGCTCGTTTTCGCGCGTGGCTTCCCGCTGTCGCTGGCGCTTACGCTGCTTTTGGCGCGAAGTTTCCCATCCGCTTTGGCGCGGGTTTTCGCGCTGGTTTTGGCACTGGTTTTCGTGCCGGTTTTCGCACTCGTTTTCGCGCGAGTTTTCACGCCGGCTTTCACGCCAACCTCCACACGTTTTCGCTTCGTCATTCTTGCCATTCGTTTCCGACCGAGGCGCGTTTGCGTTCGATCGCCGCGTTGATTTCGCGCTTCAACGCGTCGCGGCGGCGGTCGAGTTTGCGGCGCGCGCGGGCGGTTTGTTGTTCGACCGCGCGGCGGCGTTTTTGTTGCGCGCGGCGGCGCGCTTTGTCGACTTGCGCTTGGCTGAACTGCGGCCATGCGCTCGTCGGCTGCGCTTGCGACCGCGCCGACGGCACGATCATCTCGATGCAATCGGTCGGGCACACCGGCAGGCACAGCGCGCAGCCGGTGCATTCGTCGGCGATCACCGTGTGCATCAACTTGACCGCGCCGACGATGCAGTCCACTGGACAAGCGGCGATGCACAGCGTGCAGCCGATGCAGTCCGCCTCGTCGATGAACGCCAGTCGTAGCGGCTCGTTCTCGTGCGCGCGGTTGAGCGGCTTGGGCGCGCGCCCGAGCAACCGCGCCATCGCCTCGATCGAAACCGCTCCGCCCGGCGGACATTGATTGATGTCCGCCTCGTCCGCGGCGACCGCGCGCGCATACGCCATGCAGTTCGGATAATCGCACTTCGCGCACTGCGTCTGCGGCAGGCAGCGATCAATCGCCGCCGCCAGCGCGTCCGGCGCATCGAGCGAGTGCGGGCGGCGGGTTGGCGCGGTCATCTTTAAGTCGGGCGGTGAGCGATGGGTCGGCAGCCGATTATCCGATAAATCCCCGCCGATTGCGCGCACGCGAAGCGCGCGACGATCGCGCGTCGCGATCGCAGTGGTAAAATGTTCGCTTATCTCCGCGCCATCTGCGACGACGACAACAGAATAACAATGACCGAAGACGAGCAAACTGGCATCGCCTTGCTGCGCAATTCGGCGCGGACCAAGTCGACCGCGTTCACCCACGAGGAGCGCGAGCGGTGGGGGTTGCGCGGGTTGTTGCCGGCGAACGCCGGGTCGATGCGCGGGCAGTTGAGTCGCGTGCTGACCAACTTGCGGCGCAAGGACAGCGACATCGAGAAGTACATCTTCCTGTCGGCGCTGCAGGATCGCAACGAGCGGTTGTTCTATCGGCTGGTGATCGACAACATCGTCGAGATCATGCCGCTGATCTACACCCCGACCGTCGGCCAGGCGTGCAAGGAGTTCGCCAACATCTTCCGCTCGGAGAAGGGCTTCTACATCACCGCCGAAGACCGCGGGCGGATTCGCGCGATCCTCGACAACTGGCCGCACCGCGAGGTGCGCATCATCGTCGTCACCGACGGCGAGCGCATCCTCGGCCTGGGCGATCTCGGCGCCAGCGGCATGGGCATTCCGATCGGCAAGTTGAGTTTGTATTGCGCCTGCGCCGGCATCCATCCGCATCAATGCCTGCCGGTGATGTTCGACGTCGGCACCGACAACGAGACGCTGCGCGCCGACCCGATGTATCTCGGCGCGCACCACAAACGATTGCGCGGCGACGCGTACTTCACCTTGATGGACGAGTTCGTCGCCGCGGTCAACCACGCCTATCCGGGCGTGCTGATCCAGTTCGAGGACTTCGTCGCCGCCAACGCGTTCGAGTTGCTGCGCCGATACCAGCGCGCCGCGTTCTGCTTCAACGACGATGTGCAAGGCACCGCCGCGGTGGTGCTGGCGGGGGTGTACGCGTCGGCGCGGATCTCCGGCGTCGCCTTCAAGGACATGCGCTTCATTTTCCTCGGCGCCGGCTCCGCCGCCACCGGCATCGGCGCGATGATCGTGCGCGCGTTGATGCGGCACGGCGTCGGCGAGGCTGAGGCGCATCGACGACTGTGGTTCTTCGACATCGCCGGACTGATTCACCGCGACCGCGACGACTTGCCCGACTTCGTCCGCCCGTTCGCCCACGACATACAACCGCGCGCGCTGCTCGACGCGCTCGACGCGCATCGACCGCATGTCCTGATCGGCGCGACCGGCGCGCCGGCGACCTTCACCAAGGAGATCGTCGCGCGCATGGCGCAATGCAATCGCCGCCCGGCGATCTTCGCGCTGTCCAACCCGACCACGCGCGCCGAATGCTCGGCGCGGCAGGCGTATCAATGGAGCGACGGCCGCGCGATCTTCGCCAGCGGCAGCCCGTTCGACCCGGTCGCGCTCGACGGCCGCGAGTTCCATCCCGGGCAAGGCAACAACTCGTACATCTTCCCCGGCGTCGGCTTAGGTCTGATCGCCTGCCGCGCCAACACCATCCCCGACAGCGTGTTCCTGCGCAGCGCGCGCGCGCTCGCCGACCGCGTCGCCGACGACGACCTCGCGCGCGGCTCGATCTACCC
>JBPCXC010000179.1:0-3141 GCA_051008875.1 bacterium | reverse complement strand
GGTGCCGGCGACGCCGGCGAGCAAGGCGGATGATTTCAGGCAGTTTTGCGACGGCGCGGGCAACGCGTCGAACGCCTTCTTGTTGGCGAACACCGTGTTGCGCGGCAACCACGCCTGGGCATCGTAGAAATGCGACAGATGCTCCCAGACCTTCTTGTCATAGCCGGTCGAGCCGGACGAGACGAACGAATCGGCGACGCCGGTCGCCAGCGCTTGCACCAGTTCGGCGGCTTCGATCTGCACCGGCACCATGCCGGACAACTCCGCCAGCCGCGCGGTCGCCGCGTTATACGAGCGGAACTTGATGCCCTTCATCGCCGAGACCGAATCGACCGCTTGCTTGAAATACAAGCCCTGCGGCGGCCACGGAACCGAATACAGCATGACCAGATTCTGCTTATCCAAGATGCCGGTGAGCACGGCGTCGGCGGCGTCCTTCAGTTTTTCCGAGTCGGCGAACGAAGTCGCCATGAACGGAACCGAATCGAATCCGAACACGGCGTTCTCGTTGGCGTGCGCGGACAGCAGCCGCTCGCCGATCTGCGCTTGCCCGGTCTGCACCGCGCGCTTAATCTCGTTGCCCTTGTACAACGACCCGCCGCCGTGCACGGTGATCTTGAGTTCGCCGCCGGTGCAGACATCGACCGCCTCGGCGAACAATTTCCCGTTGATGGTGTGGTAGTTCGCATCGTTGTATGCCATCGGCATGTCCCAACTCTCGGCGGCGTGCGACGGGCTGGCGAAAAGAGCGGTCGCGAGGATGGCGAGCAACGGCTTTGTGTATGAACGCATGGCTTGATCTCCGTTGGTTGAAAATGTGGGTGCGACGAATGCGGTTGGATGCGAGTTGATTCGATTCGGCGCGTTGCGACTTTAAGTCGCGCGGGTGAATCGAGACGGCCGATACGGCGCCAAGTCGAAACCGACATCGCGTCCGGCAATCATGTCGGCGATCATTCGACCAGTTCTCGGACCCGCTGTCAAGCCGACATGATGATGGCCGAACGCAGCATATAAATTAGGCATGCGGTCGCCGCCGCCGACACCACCAACACCACCAACACCACCAACACCGCCAACACCGCCAATAAAGGGAATCGAATCGACCGGCGCCGGACGATGCCCGATCCACTCTTCTGTGCGGTCGTATTTAATCCGCGGCCAAGTCGCCGTGAAATAACGCTTGATGAAATCGATCGCGGCGCGGTTGAGCGGCGCGTCCAGTCCGCCGAACTCGACCAGTCCGGCGCAGCGAATGCGATTCTCCATCGCGGTGAGCGCGAACTTGCCGGCGGCGATCATCATGCTGGCGCGGGGATACGCGGATGGATTGATGAAATCTACGTGGTATCCGCGTTCGGTTTCGAGCGGAACGCGCAAGCCGATCGCCTCGACCAAGCCCTTCGACCAGACGCCGCAGGCGATCACCGCGCAATCGCATCGGATAACGCCGGCGTCGGTTTCCACGCCGCGCACGCCGCGCGCGTCGCCGACGATGCGGTGCGCGCGCGCTTGCCGATACGCGCCGCCGGCTTGCTGGAAATGCGCCGCCAAGTCCTGCACATAGCGCTGCGGGTCGGCGATGCGTGCGTGGCCGCCGAGGCGGACGGCGTGCTTTCCGACTCGCCCGAACCGCGCGTCGTATTCGGCGAACTGCTCGTCGCTCAACTCATCCCATTCAATCCCGACGCCCTTACGCAGCGACCAAGCGAACGCGTCGTTGTCGAAGTCGGCGCGGCAGTCGTAAACGAACACATAGTCGCACGCTTCGATCCACTTGCGCGCCGGCGTTTGCGCCGCGAGTTCACGATGCATTGCTACGCTGTCGGCAACGATCGCGCGCAACGCCCGCGCGGCGCGCGCGGCGTCGGCGGGATTCGCGTGGCGCAAGTAACGCGCCAGCCATACCATCATCCGCGGCGCATACGGCCAATGCAGGAACAACGGACTCGAGCGGCTGGCGAGCATCCGCGGAATTTTTGCAATCAGCCCGGGCGAGTTGACCGGCACCACGCCGCTCGGCACGATCACGCCGGCATTGCCGCCAGAGGCGCCGGCGGCCGGAGCGGACTGATCGATCAAGGTCACTTCGTGGCCGTCGCGCCGCAGCCAAATCGCGGTTGACACGCCGACGATTCCGGCGCCGATGACGACGATGTTTTTATGGTTCATGACGGATGACTTTGGATTGGTATAGAATAAACACCATAGAATAAGCACAAGCGAAAATCGATGCAAAACAAAACGGCGACTCGTTCAGCGAAGTGAAAGCACACGGCGGCAAATCAATCTACGGCGCGGCGGTCGGCATCTTGATGCTGGAGACGCGCTTCCCGCGCATTCGCGGCGACCTCGGCAACGCGCGCACTTGGCCGTTCCCGGTGTTGTATCGGGTCGTTGCCGGCGCCTCCCCCGAGCGCGTCGTGCGTCGCCGCGCCGACGGGCTGCTCGACGATTTCATCGCAGCCGGACGGCAACTGCTCGCCGACGGCGCCGACGGCATCACCACGAATTGCGGATTCCTTTCGTTGTTCCAGCACAAGTTGGCGGACGCGCTGCAGGCGCCGGTCGCCACTTCGTCGCTGCTGCAAGCGCCGCTGGTGGATAAGTTGCTGCCGCCGGGACGGCGCTGCGGAATCTTGACCATCTCCGCCTCCGACTTGGCGCGCGATCATCTGGAAAAGGCCGGATGCCGAGCGGACACGCCGGTCGAGGGCATGCCGGACGACGGCGAGTTCAGTCAAGCGATATTGAACGATCGACTCGAGTTGGACACGAGCATCGCGCGGCAAGAGAATGTCGAAGCGGCGAGGAAGTTGGCGAACAACCACTCGGACTTGGGCGCGATCGTGCTCGAATGCACCAACATGGCGCCGTATGCGGCGGACATTCGCGCGGCGGTCGGCGTGCCGGTGTTTTCGATGTATTCCTTCATCGCTTGGTTTCAGCAGGGACTGATGCCGGAGCGGGATTTCGGTCGGCGATGACGCGCGACAACGAGGATCGCATGAACCGAAACGATCACGCATTGGCCGCGCATCCGATCGCTGATTTGCACGACGCCGATCCGCGCGCGCGGCGGCGCGCGGCGCGGTTGATTGACTTCGGCGCGCGGCGGAGGTTCGCCGGGCGCATTCGCAC
>JBPCXC010000178.1:0-1660 GCA_051008875.1 bacterium | reverse complement strand
GCATCGGCGCGGTGCTTAACACCGCCAAAGTCGAAGCCGGCGCAGCGGTGGTTGTGTTTGGCTTGGGCGGCATCGGCTTGGCGGTGGTGCAAGGCGCGGTGATGGCGAACGCCGGGCGCATCATCGGCGTCGATGTCAATCCGGCGAAGTTCGATCTCGCGCGCAAGATGGGCGCGACCGACTTGGTCAATCCGAACGACCACGACGGCGCGGTGCAAGACGCGATCGTCGACATGACCGACGGCGGCGTGGACTACTCGTTCGAATGCATCGGCAACGTCGAAGTCATGCGCGCCGCGCTCGAATGCTGCCACAAAGGCTGGGGCGAGAGCGTCATCATCGGCGTCGCCGGCGCCGGTCAGGAAATCAGCACGCGCCCGTTCCAACTGGTCACCGGCCGAGTGTGGCGCGGCACCGCCTTCGGCGGCGTCAAAGGACGCACGCAACTGCCGGGCATGGTCGAGCAGTCGATGCGCGGGCAGATCGATCTCGACTCATTCGTCACCCACACCATGGGCTTGGACGACATCAACCGCGCGTTCGATTTAATGCACGCGGGTGAGAGTATTCGCTCGGTGATTTTGTATTGACTCGACCGACGCGCGCGGATCAACGCGCGCCGCGTCCAAGCCGCGCGCCGCGCAACTCGACTGCGGCGCGGACGGCGACGGCGAGGATGATCAACGCGCCGCCGATCAGCGTCCAGCGCGATGGTTGCTCGTTGATCGCCAGCCATACCCACAGCGGTCCGAGGGCGAACTCGAGCAGCAAAAATAGCGTTACTTCGGCGGCGGCGAGGTGGCGCGAGGCGTAGATGAACAGCCAGTTCGCGCTGCCCGACAGCAGTCCGCCCCAGATGAAGCACAGCGTCAGGTCGTACAGTGAGATGGCGAGGTCGCCAGCTTGGATGATGCCCGAGACGACGATGATCAGCAGCGCCGAGATCAGCAGCGACGGCAGCATTTCGCGTTGGCGGCGGCTGCGCAGGATGACCGCGTACAACGCGAACAATAACGCGGTCAGCAAGGCGAACGCGTTGCCGGCGCCGACGCCGATGGCGACGCCTTCGGCGACCATCACGCTCAGGCCGGCGGCGGCGACCAGCATGGTCACCACGGTCTCGCGGCTCAGTCGCTCCTTGAGCGCGACGCGCGCGACCAGCGCGGCGAAGAATGGAATCGCGCCGAGGATGAACAGCGTGTTCGCCACCGTGGTGTGCGTCAGCGCTTGCAAAAACGCCATGCCGGCGCCGCCGAGCAGCACGCCGGCGACCACGCCGAGCGCGCCGATGTTGGCGATCGCGCCGAGCGAATCGCGACCGAAGCGGAACACGATCCAGCCGCCGACCACGCCGAGCAGCGCGATCGAGCGATAGAAGTTGATCTGCCACGGCTCCGCCGCCTCGATGCTGCGCACGACCAGCCCGCTGAAACTGATGGTGACCGAACTGACAATCATCGCCGCCATCGCCAGCGGGCGATTCGAGTCGAACGGAAGCGGCGGCGGAGCAGGCATCGGCGGATTGTACTGCACCGCCGGGTTCGCGCAGCCATCTCCCCCGCCGTCTGATTAAGCGGGAAAAAATCGCCCGGAGCGATTTTTCGCGAGCGAAGCGAGCCCGTTAGGGCGAGTATCAGGGACGATACGAGCAATCCACGCT
>JBPCXC010000177.1:0-2170 GCA_051008875.1 bacterium | reverse complement strand
CGGCCACCCCGCGCTGCTCCTCGGGCGCGCAGGCGACCGTGTATTCGCGCCGCATAATGCTCACTTTCACGCGCTCGGTGCGCTCGGGCGCATCCGCCGCCACGCCCGCCGTCGCGCCCTCTGCGGTGCCTTTTTGCAGCGGCCGCATCTCCATCTCCGCCGACGCTTGCGCGGCGGGCGTGGCGGGCGATTCGGTCGGCATCGGATCGATTTTCGGCTCGGGCTTCAACGGCTCAATGGGGGGCGCACGGAGAACACAAGAGTACGCAAGAATGACAGAAGCATCGCCGAAGCGCAATTGAGATTCAACATATCAAAATTCAAAACATCGCGAGTCAGGATTCCAACGACTCCAACCGCGCGACGATTTTCTCGACTCGGCCATGCGCGATCTGGTTCTTCTCTTGCAGCGACTTGAACTCCTCGCGCAACGCGCGTTGGTCGTTGCGCAGAACCTCGTTCTCGCGGCGGATGCCTTCGGCCAGTTCGATCAAGTCGCTGACGCGACGCTCGAGTTTTTCCAAGTTCTGCTCCACCCTATCTCCGCACGATGTTCGCGCAACGTATTGATTGATTCGTTGATGATTAGACTTATGCCGACGCCGCGCGCCGGATGGCTGCGGCGACTATAACGCGCCGCCGGCACGCGCGTCAAACCCGTCGTCGCAATCGCGCCGACAACAACCGCACCGACCGCTTCGGGCATTGTCCGGCGGCGGCGGACGCACTATACTGCATCGCATCCACAACGCTGATTCCGCCCGCCACACCGCGATCCCGACCATGACCGAACCCACTCCCACCACCGCTACCGCTACCGCTACCGCTACCACCTTGGTGGTCGGCGCGAGCCGCGGCATCGGCCTTGAGATCTGCCGCCAACTGCGCCAGCGCGGCGATCGGATCATCGCCGCATGCCGTACGCCCAACGACGATCTAGAACGCCTCGGCGCGAACGTGATCGGCGGCATCGACGTGACCTGCGCGCAAAGCGTGCGCGAACTCGCCGAGCAACTTCGCTCCAGCCGACTCGAACTCGACTGGCTGATCCACAACGCCGGCGTGCTCGCGCGCGACAGTCTCGACGATCTCGACTTCGAGCGCATGACGCAGCAATATCAAGTCAACGCGCTCGGTCCGCTGCGCCTCGCGCAGGCGCTGCTTCCCAGTTTGCGCGCCGGCTCCAAGATCGGCATCCTCACCAGCCGCGTCGGCTCGCTCGGCGACAACACTTCCGGCGGGCTGTACGGCTACCGCATGTCCAAAGCCGCCGCCAACATGGCCGGCGTCAACCTCGCCCACGACCTGCGCGAGCGCGGCATCGCCGTGTTCATGCTGCACCCGGGGCTGGTCGCCACCGAAATGACCGACCGGCGCGGCATCGCGCCGTCGGCGGCGGCGCAAGGCATCATCGCGCGCATGCAGCAACTCTCGCTCGGCGACAGCGGCACCTTCTGGCACGCCGAGGGCCATCCGTTGCCGTGGTAGCGCGGCGAATCCAACGATGAACGACGCCGCGCGCCGCGCAAACGAGCGACGCCTCGAAGCCGACCTGCACGATCATCTCGAGCGCGCGCTTCGCGCCACCGCGTGGCGCAGCGGCGCGGCGGAAGCGCACGGGCTGGTAAGCGCCCTCGCCTGCCGCGGCGTGCGCGCCGAGCAAGTCCGCGCCAAGGCGTGGCTGCTGCAATGCTCGGCGGCGAGCGACTTGGAACTGCTCGAAGGCTTGCACGGCTTGACGTTGCGCGCGCTGCAAGCGGACGGCTTCGAGTTCAAGTTGCTGCTGCCCGAGACCGACGGCTGCGCGCGGCGCATCGAAGCGCTGGCGAACTGGTGCGGCGGCTTCCTGCAAGGCTTCCTGCACGACGACGCCGACCGACTCGACCGCTTGCCGCCGACGGTGCGCGAGCCGCTCGACGACATCCTGCGCCTTAGCCGCATCGATCTGCACGCGCACGACGGCGTCGAAGCCGAGCGCCAAGCGATCGAGGTCGAAGAATACCTCCGCGTCGCCGCGCAAACGATCTTCGATGCGATGACCGCGCCCGACAACGCGACGCAACCCGACAACTCGCAGCGCCACTGATCCGACCGATGCGCTCCGCCGCCGACATCCACCGTGCCCGGCGCGAAGCGTTGATGCGCACGATGCGCGACGGCATCGCGATCG